>JAGGRS010000134.1 GCA_021159475.1 Candidatus Methanophagales archaeon | reverse complement strand
AGCTCTTCAGCTACTTTTAAGTCTCGTTCTGCTTGCTTTATCCAATCCCTGCTCCTCTCTGCCATCTATCCACTTAGTTTTAATTTATTTTATACATCATTCATTATAAAATAAATCAAGCTCTGAGCTGAATCCTGGACAGATGAATATATCAAAAGAGAAGAGGGTAAGGGACGTGATGACGAGGGGTGTCATTACGGCACCGTTTGACACTCCAGTAAGCGAAATAGCAAAACTCCTGGTGCGGAAACATATATCAGGTATCGTAGTAACTGCGCCAAATGGCGAGGCAGTGGGTGTTATATCGGAGATAGACATAATTAAAGTTTTTGACAAGGATTGGGACAAATTAACGGCAGAAGATGTCATGTCCACGGTTGTGAGGACGATAGACCCGGAAACGACGTTAAGAAAAGCCGCAGCGATTATGCGCGATTTGAACATCCACCGGTTAGTGATTCTCTCTCTAAAGCCCGCTCCTGGCGTTCCCATAGGGATATTAACGGCGAGTGACATACTAAGAGCGAGCTTCGAGTAACTAACACCACAAAATTTTTGCACCCGCCCTCATAAAGTAATTAAGAGCTCAAAGTTTTGTGGGATTACTTATTATTAAGACTTTAATTTAACAACGCTGGATGGGGAATCCTTTATCACAGCCCGTAATATCTCGGTGGTCTCATCCATCGTGCGCCTGTCCACCGGATACGGCACGCCATCTTTACCACCAAATGCGAATGAGAACTTAACGGGGTCGCGCCAGCTCGGCTTCGCACCGTATATCAGCTCAGCGATGAGCGCTAAAGCCCGCACTGTTGCCGGTCCCAGACCGCGAACGCACAAAAGTTCTTCAAAATCCGATGGCTGATTCTCATAAGCGATACGAAGAGCATCCCAGTTCACGCGTCTTGGCAACTTGAAGATGCCGGGCTGCTCGGGTATAGGTGCAAGTGCTTCCTCTTCCACCGTTGGTGCATTGAAGTTCAGCAATGTCCTCTGCCCTCTCTTCAGCCTGAAGTCGCTCTCAAGCTCCTTATACAATCGCCTTAAATCTTTGCCCTTAACCAGGTCAATAGAGACTTCGCGGCATTCTCTACTTTCCCTCGCAGTCATATCCAGGACATGGCTGTGGGGTAAGCCGATGATGCCCTGATGTGGCTCCTCATAACTCTTTACCGCTGACGAGAGCCAGTGATACCGTCTTGCATACCTGTTATGGGGATTCATACCCTGCTGTATCACCGCCCATTCGCCCTTCTCAGTGATGACCATCGTGTGATGATACAGTTGATAGCCATCCTGGATGCATGCATTATCCACCTTCGCAGATAGCCTGCTGGCGTATTTCAGCTCCTCTATCTTTGCATCACTGAGGCTCAGTTTCGTTCCTATCTCCTCTATCTCGGATGGCGTATTCCTCGACGTCTTGCCCTTACCGCCGGCGATACCAATGCCAAACTCCTCAGGGTCTATCACCGATTTCAGGACACCACATACCACCGTTGTGGTGCCACTACTGTGCCAGTCATAGGCG
This sequence comes from Candidatus Methanophagales archaeon, assembly GCA_021159475.1. Classification (GTDB taxonomy): domain Archaea; phylum Halobacteriota; class Syntropharchaeia; order Alkanophagales; family Methanospirareceae; genus G60ANME1. The sequence continues at coordinate 12,481 of JAGGRS010000134.1, read as the reverse complement.
AGCACGCATGATAGCGACTGGAACCATAGCGGGTCTGCCAGCTTCTCTATCACACCACTTACACCGTATTCCTCAACCAGGAGTTCAAAGATGGCGTGGGCTAAGCTCTTCATTCGCTTCACCAGCCAGTAAGGTGCAGAGCCACGATGAAGTGGCAGGTCCATTACACCCGCTCTCTTCATTGAACTTAAACCAGAGCCCTTCCCTTCTTTCCCGCCGAGGTCAGACCTCTAAAAGCTCTACCCTTATGAGTGGGTTGACAGACCCAGTTGAGCCTCTTATCGGATTTTATCACTGGGTTTGCGGGTTCGACCATTATTACTTCAAACCATTTACTCTTACCATCCTCCGCGACCCAGTAGGAGTTAAGAACCTCCATATTGGGATATTTACGCGCCGCTCGCTCCTCAGCAATCCGCTGTAAGCTCTTGCCGGGCGTTATCTTATGCACACCCATCCTCTTCGGTCTCCTGCCCTTATTCGGTCTCGGTCTTCGCCTGCCACCGCGTCTGACCCTCACTCTCACCATGATGAAGCCCCGTTTCGCCTTATACCCAAGAGCTCGTGCACGGTCTAACCGCGTTGGATGCTCTATCCTGACAACTGCCGGCTCTCTTCGCCACTCCACCAGCCTCTTACGCCTCAATTCGCCCACATAAGACTCATCCGGTCTCTTCCATGCTTCACCTATGTATTCATAGAATGACTTTACCATCTCTCTCCCCCGCTATTTGTTATTCGCTATTTGCATAACTTAAGAGGATATATACCAGGGCATGATATTAAATATAGTCCAAAAGAATTATAAAATAGAAAGCACAAATTAGCGATTGGCTGAGTGAGAGAGGAGAGAGTGGTGAACATGGTGGATAGACCAAAGCCATTGGACGTATTGAGCAAATCACTGAAGTCGCCGGTTATAGTGAAGACGAGAGGTGGCAGGGAGTTCAGAGGGATACTGGCAGGCTATGACCTGCACATGAATCTCCTGCTGAACGATGCGGAGGAGCTGAATGCCGATTCTTCGGTCAAGCATCTCCTGGGTGAGATCCTTTTAAGGGGTGACAACGTCGTATTCATATCGCCAACGGAGCCCAGGAATACGGAGGAGGAAGAGGGAGCTAAGGGTAAGGAATTGAAGGAGAAGGAGAAATGGTGAAAGGCACACCATCAAAAGGGAAGAGGCAAAAGAGGTCTCATATAAGGTGCAGGCGCTGTGGCAGTCAGTCCTTTAGCGTGCATGGTAAGTATTGCGTGGCATGCGGATTCGGCAGATCCAGGCGAATGAGGAAATATCCCGGCTGGAGGAAGAAGAAGCCGTGAATGAAACAGCCGAGGTAGCTTAGTGGACAAAAGCGCCGGCCTTGAGAGCCGGTGTCCCTCACGGGACGCAAGGGTTCAAATCCCTTCCTCGGCGCTGTGGCGGAGAGCGAGGTAGGTAGAGGTAGTGAGATATGAAAGACCGTGAATATGAGGAGCTATTGGACCGGGCTTTGAGCCAGTTACCGGCGAATATAAAGAGCAATGAATCACGATTCGTCATACCCGATGCAAAGGTCTTCATCGAGGGTAAGACCACCATCTTCGATAATTTCGATGCGATATGCAATTATATAAACCGGAGACCCGAGTATGTAATGAAATTCCTGGTCAGTGAACTGGGCACTGCGGGCAGGATAGAAGGTAACAGAGCGATATTCCAGGGCAGATTCTCTCATGATGAGGTTCAGCATCAAATTCAACGCTTCATACACGAATATGTGCTATGCTGGGAGTGCAAGAAGCCAGATACGCACCTCACCAGGATGGAGCGTGTATGGGTATTGAAATGTGATGCGTGCGGTGCCGTTCGCCCCGTAGCGAAGATAAAAGGAGGCGGTGGGAGATAAGCTCTCTTTTCACTACTATATCTCCACTTTTATACCCACTATCTCACTCGTTCCATAATGCACATCCCTCGCTATCTCCGCACACCCTATTGCTGCACTGTATCTCGTTAATGTCCGTGTCTTCGCATCCAGGAGCCGGTCTATCCTCTCCTTCAGCATCCGCTTCTCGCCCTCCGAACCGGTTAGGAAGATTGCATCAGCGGACACACCGTAGTCATGCATGAGGACACGCATTGCGGAGACCTCCATCGCCACGAACAACGCCAATGTGGCTGATGCATCGGCTGCTGCCCCCTTACGTGTGACACCGGCATTAGCGAACGCATCGCCCGCACTCATTTTCCCACTGTCAATATCCCTTATCAGCTGGAGGTCAATGGGACCCTGATAAAGTCCTGGCGCACCTATGCACGCATCCATTCCTCCTATTATTACTCCGTTCACCACACACATCGTTACTGTGTTGGAACTGACATCAGAGAAGATGAAATGCTCAAAGCCTTGCTTATATATGTGATATGCAACACCAACCTTATCAGGACTTGCACAATGCGAGAAGAATCTCATTCTCGGGTCTATACTCTCGCTTCGTGCATGTATCCCGGGTATCATTATAGCGGGTATACCGGAGTTCTTTATGGCATCGAAGACGTTCGTACCGCCACCAACACGCTTACCCGCTCCTCCCTCACCACTCAATCCCCTGTTATTCACCTCTTCAATCTTTTTTATCCTTGAGAAACCGTCGCCCATTGAGTAAGTCAATGCAATAAGTTCTATTGACTCCGCTCTCGTCTCCAGACCCGTTTCCACGATATCCATTATCGCATCAGCATCCATGCTCGCAGCTTCTTCTCGCGATAGCTCGAAGATTCTCGTGGCATCGCCCCTATTCTCTGTCTCTATCCCGGCGAACCGTATTCCCGTCGTTCCGTGGTCTATACCTATAAACATCTCTACTTCGATTCCCTCTTCAGTTCCACCAGTTTCAAATCTGGTGAGATATCGCTTATCACATCCAGGACGGTGCATCTATCGCCATCCATGAGACCAGCGGGATGGCATAGCTCGAGCAGTGACGGTGAAGATTCGCAATTCACGGCTTTGAATACGATTTTTGAGCCTTTTACCGCATATTTCGCATCAATCACCGCTCTTATTGGCGGCTCTATCACCTCAACCACACGGACTCCACCCTCGTGTATATAACAATCGTGCTTTATACCCTCTCTTACTCGCTCCACTCTGTATCTTCGCCCGACTTCGAGGTTGCCACAGGCTTTTCTTAATCTGCACTCTTCGCATCTCCTCGCCATACCCATGAAGATGAACTCTTCACCCTCGTTCGCCAGCTTCTCCCCTATTAAAGTTACTATCCTCCCTCCTTCCATCTTTGTTAGCACCCATTTATTCTATCACGCCGGTAGCGAGAGCGAGTCTCACCGCTGCTTCCCTCGTGAGTCCAGACTCACCCAGAATTGTGTATCGTTCGGGATTAATCTTGTGTGCCGTTGTGAGCGCCTCAATGATGTATTCATCCTTTATACCCAGCTCCTTTGCGGTCGTGGGTGCGCCAATTGCCTTCAGGGCATCACGAATCTTCCGCCAGTCATCGCCGTATAGGTATGACATCATTATGGTTCCCACACCGCATTGCTCGCCATGTAAAGCGGGCTTATCCGCTATCATATCGAGGGCATGGCTGAATTTGTGCTCAGAACCGGATGCAGGTGCTGAAGAGCCCGCAATGCTTATAGCAACGCCACTTGAGACCAGCGCCTTCACCACCGTCCATGTCGCATTCTCCCCCCTCTTGCCTATCTCAGCGGCATTCTCCAGTATCATGTTCGCGGTCATCTCGGATAGAGCAGCGGCGTAGGTGCTGAATTCGGCATTCTGGAGTCGCTGAGCGAGTCGCCAGTCCCGCACCGCGGTATAGTTCGCAATAATATCACCACAGCCCGCAGCGGTGAACCTGAATGGGGCGGAGGATATTATCTGTGTATCAGCGATGACAGCGAGAGGAGCTTGAGCCTGCCTGGACACCGGACTGCGGTCATCACCTTTGATAGAAGCCCTGGGCGATGCGATACCATCATGAGAGGCGATGGTAGGAACAGAGATGAAGGGTATACCAAGCTCAAAGGAGGCGATCTTGGCGGTATCAATGATTGTCCCGCCGCCAACACCGAGCACGAAGCCCGCTTCGCTCTCCTTCGCTATCTCCTCGACTCTCTTTATAGTGGCGGGGCTTATAGCACGGACTTCCGCCAGCTGCACTTCGTAGCCCGAATCTACTAAGAGCTCTACCACCCTCTCTCCCGCTATCTTCCTTGTATGAAGCGCTCCAGTGACCACAATGGCGCCACCTCGCAGCCCGAGGTGTCTGCATACGTGCCCGATTTCTCCCAATACTCCATGACCAACCAGAACTTCCCGTGGCAGTTGCATCCACTTCACCTTCTCAAAATGTTCCATTGCTTAACTCCTTCATTTTTGATACACCTACACCCTCACTATCTCCGCTCGTATTACGCCATTTTCTATGGTCAAGACCCCGAAGCTCCTGTATCTCGCCGGAAATGCGCCCGTCGCACTGCCTGGATTGAGGTATAGGATATTGTCTATCTTCTCATTCTGTGGCTCGTGCGAATGCCCATAGATTATCACTTCCGTGTCTTCTTCCTTGAATTTCGCCCTCACTCGCGCCGCCAGCCCAACAGGGCTGCCACCCTCCGAAGGATGCGTTACACCTATCCTGACACCCTCAATCTCTATTATCTCCTTAGCTCTCAGTTCCTTCCTTATCCCTTCCGGGTCCATATTCCCATAAACACCCCTGAAATCGCCCGCTGACGCTCTCAACTGCTCCAGTAGCCTCTCGCCTGTATAATCACCCGCGTGAATGACCATGTCCGCACTCTTCAACTCACCCCTTAAACGTTCTGGTAGCATACCTGCATCATTAACATGCGTATCTGCGAGCACTAACACTTTCATCTCACACTACCTCACCTCATCTCATTCTCATGCCCTATGAATATAATCGCCTCGCCACGAAGATAAAACCTGTATGCACAATAGCCCTATGCTGGGGTCGCATACTCCTGCCCTTTATCTCCCATTCCCTTACCCCCACTTCGTATATACCCATCACACGAAAACTCCGCTCATATCTCAGTTCCATTCGCCTTGAGAGTTTGTATATCTGGAGAACGGTAGGGACGTAACATACCAGTATCCCCCCTGGTCTGAGTGCATGCTCGACCGAATGGAGTGCTCGCCATGGCTCGGAAACGTCCAGTATCACCCTATCCAGTTCGCACTCATCTATGCCCTCATACACATCACCCTGCTTTAATATCAACTTACCTGCACTGCCTCCCGCACTTCTCATCTTACCGAAGAAAGTTTCTATGTTCCGCACCGCGATTTCCTGGAACTCGCTCCTCCTTTCATACGATATCACCTCACCATCACTACAAACCGCACGCAGTAGCGCTATTGTGAGTGCCCCTGAGCCTGTTCCCGCTTCTAATACCCGCGCTCCCGGGAAGATATCAGCTAAAATCAAAATCGCCGCTATATCCTTCGCATATAATACCTGTGAACCCTTCCTCATCTCTGATATGTATTCACCTAAGGTGGGTCGTAGCACGAGAAGCGGGTCACCAAGTGAAGAGTTCACCGTTGCACCTTCCTCCACCCCTATTATATCATCGTGGGCGACCTTGCCACGCGAGTATGAGAAATAAGAACCAGCCCGAAGTAAAATCTGATGCCTCCTGCCTCTCCCCTTAGGCTCTAACTCCAATAGCTGTATAAGCTCATCATCCCCTATCCGCTTTAGCATATCCTCCTCTCTTCTACCCTCGTTGCCTTATCCAGTGCAATTCCGAGCGCCTTAAATATCGCCTCTATCTTGTGGTGCTCGTTACCGCCCCGTGCATATATGTGGAGTGTGAGATTTGCGTGAGAAGCGAAAGAATCCAGGAAATGGGGTATGTCCTCAGTGCTGACGTCCTCAACACGCTCCCTTGCCAAGCCCAGTTCCAGGACCGTATAACTTCTACCCTCTCCACTTATACTCCCTATATCTACTGCACATCTCGCGATGGATTCATCCATGGGCACCGCAGCGAGACCATACCGCACGGTCTTCGCCCTATCGGCTGCAATTGCATCTTTGAACGCTTTGCCGAGCGTGATAGCGGTATCCTCAATGATATGATGGCTCAGGTCACCTTCCGCATCCACAACGAGGTCAAAGAACCCGTGAGTGGCGAAAGCGGTGAGGATATGGTCAAAGAATTTAATTCCGGTGTCTATCCTGGTGGCACCTCTGCCATCAAGTTCGAGTTCCACCTCCACACGCGTCTCCTTCGTCTCACGCTTCACTCGCGCATTCCGGCTCATTTATCCCTTATATTATATATAACCCGATACATCCTCCATTACCCGCTCGCAGTAGAAACACCGGAACTTCGGAGGATCCGTGCTCAACGTCACGAATCTGGATACAACCGGCTCACGCTCCGCATTGGATATGCAATTGGGGTTTGAGCATCTTATTATACCCTCTATCACTTCTGGCAAATATACCTTGTGCTTCTCTATCACTTCCGAGTTGCGTATTATGTTTATAGTGGCATTTGGCGCAATCAAAGCGATTTTATCCACCTCCTCCGGCTTCAGTTCCCTGTCCTCCACCTTCACTATATCCTTCCTGCCCATCTTTCCACTACGCACGTTCATCACCACACTCACAATCGCATCGGTCTTGCCATTGATACCCAGTATGCGGAGCACATTCAGTGCCTGACCGGCAGAGATATGGTCAATAACGGTTCCGTTTTTTATGGGAACCACCTTCAACTCCTTCTTCATCCCTCACACCTTCACCCCCTCAGTGCACCTTCCAGTGCCCGTATGGTTCTCGAGACCTCACGCTCTGTTATATTCCCCATCGTGGCTATCCGAAATATCTTACCCTTCAACCTGCCCTGACCGCCCGCGACCATCACCCCCCTCTCTCGCATACCGCCCCTCAGGTGTGCATCATCGAGCCATTCCGGCACCTTTATCGCGGTTACCGTATTGGAGTAAGCACTCACTTCATTCAGTCTCGGGAATAAACTCAATCCCAGATTTGTGACAGCGGAGCGGAGAGTATCTGCGAGTCGCCTGTGACGTTCCACTCGCTTTGCCATCCCCTCCTCCTTTATCACCTCCAGTGCCTCACGCAATGCAAAGAACAGAGGTAAAGCAGGTGTATAGGGTGTCTGACCCTTCTCAAAACTGTCTTTATAGGCGATGAGGTCCATATAATATGGACTATTATCATTATCTCCCATCATCATCTCCCATGCACGCTCACTTACCGAGATTGCCGACAGCCCGGGCGGTGCACCGAGGCATTTCTGCGAGCCGACGATGGCAATGTCCACGCCCCAATCGTCCACCGGCACTTCGTAGCCCCCGATTGAGGTGATGCAATCCAGCACGAAGAGTGCATTATACTTACGTGCGAGTCTTGCAATAGCCTCTGCTGGATTGAGTATACCTGTTGATGTCTCGTTATGCACCATTGTAACGACCTGAGGGTGCTTCTCTTCCATAACCGCCTTCACTTCCTCCAGTTCGACTGGACTGCCCCACTCGAAGTTAACCGCGGTGACATTATCGCTATACCTCTTTCCTATCTCAACCAGCCGCTCGCCAAATTTGCCATTTGCTATACACACCACCGCGGTATCCTTACGAACGAGGTTGCCTATCGCCGCTTCCATCGCGCATGTGCCCGAGCCTGAGAGCACGAAGAGGTCGTTCCTCGTCTGAAATATCCACTTCAGCGCCGCCACTATCTCCTCATACATCGCCCTGAATTCCTCGCCACGATGGTATATCATCGGTTTTGACATCGCATTACGAATGCGAGGTAATACCGGCACCGGTCCCGGAATCATGAGCAATTCTTCACTCATTTCCTTTCCCTTTCAACGATGCCCTTCTGCCCTTTACCGGTCAATGCCCATTTATAGGGTCTCTTTCCGCTCCGTTTCACTATCTTATCCTCCTCCAGCAGGTGTAAATGATGTAATGATGACCGATAACTCAATCTAAGGAACTGCGATATCAGCCCTGCCGTCGTTTCCATATCCGCATTCTCCATCATCTTGATTATCTTTGTTCTCACCTTCAAGCCACTCACGACATTCCTCCTCTGTTTCAAATATGCATTTGGATGAAAAGAGGTTGCTCTTCGCATAACTTTTCTATTTCAATCAATGTGAACAGGGAACTCAACAATCACGCCTCTTTCACCTCGCCAAATATCTCCTCTATCGGCTTGTTGCCATACATTCTTATCTTCACATTTATCTGCGATATATCAGTTGAAATCTCGTTACCACGAACATACTTCCTCCTCCTCTTGCCCTTTTCCCTGGGTCTATAACCGGGCGGTGAAGCAATCAGGATTCTTCTCCTACCCGCTCCCGGGACATCAGCCCGCATTGGCACTCCGTCACGGTCTGAGCCACCCCTTATTTCGAGCATATAGCCACTTAGCCCCAGAATATCTCCATCCACCAAATCCCCTATCCGTTTACCCACGAATAAGGCACTCACTTCCGTATCCTTACCTTCCAGCTTGTATGCCTTACCCGTCTTCGGGTCACTAATAACGACCTGCATCTCATCTTCGCCTCCTTGTTTTTATTTCATACAGTTCCCTCAGTAGTTCCTCCTCACACGGTGAGAGTAAACCTCTCAGCTCCTCCTCCGCCCCTTCCGCTACGCCCACATCCACATACAGGATATCATTCTCTTTTATGTGCCGCCCAAAGGTGGGCTTCTTCATTGAGATAGCCACCTGCATACCCTCATCAGCAGTGGCAATGCTCTCCCCTCTGTTCTGTATCTCATTTATACTGCCGATATTCGTGCCATCTGACTTTATCAGTTCCACACCGGTCTTTATCCTGCCGCACAATACTTCAATCCCGAATATAGCAGGTTTGCTCTGCCTGAATACACAGCCAGGTAATACCTTTATCTTCGCCGGTGTTGTCAGCCTGTCCATCTTCTCACGCCTCTCTCGTTCCTTCTCTTCCCTGACCCAGTTCTCATAATCCTCTATCACCCTGTAAATGACATCGTTCACGAAGATAGGGATGTCATTTTGCATCGCTACTTCTCTCGCATCGGATAGAACATCAACATTAAAGCCCAGAATAGCTCTCAAATAGCGGTCTCGCACCGTGATGGCGTCAACTACATCGCGCCTCGAGATATTACCCACTTCCGCCTTCTTTATCGCCTCTATCTTCTCATTCCGCAATTCCAGCGCTAATGCTTCCAGCGAACCCATCGTGTCCGCCTTTATAATCAGCCCCTCGGGTGATGTGTCCAGTTTCATCTCCGCTATCTCATCCTTCATCTCTTCCTTTACTCGCTCTATATCCGCATCTACATTACCGGTAGCCGTAGCGGGGACAGCACGGACACGCGAGCCTGGAAGTGCATTCTCTATATTCGGCGCCATTATCTTCACTCCGGCAGCGGCACACACGGATTTCACACGCCTGAATCTCTGCTCTGTCCTTATCTCCTGGAGTGCTCTCGGCTTCAATAATGCCCTTACCTTCGTCACTATCGGCTCTTCTTCCACGCTTCCCACCACTATCGTGTCTCCCACGCTGAGCTTACCATCATACAATATGACATCAATCGTGGTTCCGAGCCCGCGCTCCTCCTTCTTCTCCAGTATCGTGCCCACACCCGGACCTTCAAGATGCAGTCGCAAGCTCCTCTCAAAGTATTTCTGTGACAAGCCTATGAGAACGAGTAGCAAATCCGCTATCCCCTCTCCCGTCTTCGCACTAACCGGCACGATGCTCACAGTCCTTGAGAAATCGCGAATTCGGTCATAGCGGTCAGCGGAGAAGCCTTTGTCATATAAGTCACCCACTATCTCGTATAACCTTGTATCCAGCTCCCTGCGCACGAACTCCGGCTGTGCCCGGTAATTAAAAACAAAAGGCTTCCTTGACGACCGCCAGCCCTTTATCCTGTCTATCTTATTCAATGCCACGACAAAAGGGGTCTTCAATAATCTCAGAATGCTCAACGATTCGTAAGTCTGGGGTTGAAAACCCTCCATCACGTCCACCACAAGCACTGCTACATCCGCCAGAGCACTTCCTCGCTTCCTCAATGATGCGAAAGCGTAATGCCCTGGAGTATCAATAAAGAGTAATCCGGGAACTTCAATTCCACCCCAATCGCTCTTTAATGGCTCACAAATACGCTTTATCACATCAATTGGTATCTCCGTAGCACCTATATGCTGCGTTACACCACCCGCTTCCTTCGCTGCCACTGCTGTGCCTCTGATATTATCGAGTAATGTGGTCTTCCCATGGTCTATATGTCCCAGTACAGAGACAATCGGTGTCCTTAGCAGTCCTTCCATGACTTCCCCCTCGCATCTTCTGCTATTTCTTATTCCTATTTTAATCTTTCTTCTCTCTTATATAAAGCTAATTAATCTTCCCCCTTCGCTTCCAGAATGGATAAGTATAAGCATTCCTCTTATTGCTCAGTTTCTCTTCCTCCTTATCAAACTCCCTCAGCAGTTCTTTCTGCCTCTTGCTCAGCTTCTTCGGCGTTACTACCTTTATCCTGACCATCATATTGCCCCGTCCATGCCCCTTCAAATCGGGCATGCCCTGGTTCCTTAATCGGAATATAGTGCCAGATTGTGTGCCAGGGGGGATTCTCAGGCTCACTTCTTCGCCATATATGTTCTTCACCGCTATTTCGTCACCGAGAGCCACCTGAGCGAATCTTACGGGGACGTCGCAATACAGGTCTTTCCCTTCTCGCCTGAAGATTTCGTGCTCCCTTACATGTATCACGATGTATAAATCGCCGGGTGGACCGCCCCTTTCGCCCGCCTCGCCCTCGCCTGGAATCCGCAATCTACTGCCGGTATCCACGCCAGGCGGTATTCGCACCGATAAACGCTTGTTCACACTTATTTTACCACTTCCACCGCAGGTATTGCATGGCTCCTCTATCACCTTGCCCCTGCCCCCGCATCGCGGACAGGTGGTAATGGAGACGAATTGAGCAAAGCCCTGCCTCTGGACTCGCTTTATCTGCCCCGTGCCACCACATGCGGGGCAGGTCTGTAAGCCCAGACTACCACCTGACGCGCCGGTGCCCTTACAATCCGGGCAGGTCTCTTCTTTACTCACCTCTATCTCCTTCTCTATACCCCTCGCCGCATCCTCTAAATCTATCTCAAGGTCATATCTGATATCCCTGCCCCTCTCCGGGTACTGATACTCGGTAGCGGCACCGCCGCCGCGGTAGCCACCGGCACCGAAGAGGTCCTCAAATATGCTGCCTATCCCTCTACCCCTGCCGCCGAAGCCGAAATCGGTACCGAATATATCCCTGAATATGTCCTCTATATCACTGAACCTTGTGAACTTCGACCAATCGAATCCACCGGGACCGAAGTCAACGCCGGCATGCCCGAATCTGTCATAATTTGCACGCTTCTGCGGGTCTGACAGGACCTCATAAGCCTCAGAGATCTCCTTAAACTTCTCCTCCGCCTCCTTCGGATTGTCCTTATTCAGGTCAGGGTGATATTTCTTCGCCAATCTCCGATAAGCGCGCTTTATCTCCTCCGCTGAGGCGCTCCTATCCACTCCTAAGATCTCATAATAATCCTTCTGTGTCAATTCTTATCCTCCGCTTATCCCATTGTTTTTTTCTTTTCATCAATGTAAATATTTCTTTTCTTCATCCATTCACTTATTCGCTCCAGTGGAATTGCAGGGCTTCCGTGCTCACTCTACCACATCCTTTATATATAGCATGGGTTTATCTTTCATATATTCATTGAATATGTGAACAGGTAGGATAGGGCGGGGTAGCGATGGTAGTGAAGGTGCGCGTGGAAGTGACGAACGAAGAGGGAGTGAAGACATCTATGGAGCGAGAGGGCGATTCAATGAACGAAGCTTTCAAATCCACCACGATAAGGAGTATCGTGCGGTTCCTGGAGGACCAGATACCTTCTTCGGCTATTGACCCCTATGATATGGGCAATGAGGACCTCACGATAAAGAGCAGACTGGAATATTTCCTCCGCTATGATAGGAAGGCACCCCATGATTGGTTCACCTCTTCAGAGTTGAAACGAATATATGAAGAGGTGTATGGCGTGGAAATTCGACTCAGTACATTATCAACCTACCTGGCGAGTATGCATTCGGAGGGTCTATTAATCAGGAAAGGTAGCAGAGCACAGCGGAAATACAAGGTTGTATCCGCGCAAAGAGCCAAAGCCGGGGAGGAGTCCAGAGATGACGCGCGTATGGAAGTTGCAGAAAGCCTCGAAAGCCTGCATCTTCGTGAAATCATACAAAATTGAATGATGGCGTATAGTGAAGATTTTTATTGAAAGATATATAATAGGATAATGGTGATAGGGGTCGTGGCCTAGTCCGGTAGGGCAGCGGGCTCCAGACTCGCCGATCGTGCGTTCAAATCGCACCGACCCCATAAAAATT
>JAGGRS010000219.1 GCA_021159475.1 Candidatus Methanophagales archaeon | reverse complement strand
AAGTCAGTTTGCCGTAGATTTCATCTGATATAACGAGCAAATCATGCTCGTTCGCTACATCTGCTATCTCTTCCAGGTCTTTACGCTCCATTGTCGCACCTGTGGGGTTATTCGGGTAATTCAGGATTGCCGCTTTCGTATTATCTGTTATCTTCGTTTCCATCTTGTCTGCACGCAGTTTGAATCCGTCCCGCATCTCTGTATCCACACAGACGGGCGTTGCACCTGCGAATATCGCACAGGGCTTGTAACTCACATAGGAAGGCTCATGCACAATCACCTCATCATTGGGGTTGAGAACGGCACGAAGTGCGATGTCAAGGGCTTCACTCACTCCTGTTGTTATGAGTATCTCATCCTCGGGGTCATAATACACACCCGTCTCCCTGTATGTATAATCTGATAGTGCCTGTCTCAGTTCCAGCAGTCCCCAGTTGGATGTATAGGATGTGTAGCCCTTCTCCAGTGCGAATATACACGCCTCCCTTATGCTCCACGGTGTTACGAAGTCGGGCTCACCAACACCTAAGGAGATTACGTCATCCATACGCTGTGCGATGTCGAAGAATTCCCTTATCCCTGAACCTCTTATCTGGCTCACCCTATCTGCTACCCTGTTCTTCATCTTCTTTCTTTTTCTTCTCCGATACCTTGCCCCTTTTCATTCCTGTTTTTATTATTTATAGGATTTCATTTAAAAATTTCCAATGTTCCTCAAAATCTCCTTCACCTCTCCCATCTTCGCTTCGGTCTTAACGCCTGTATCAGAGAAATGTGTCCTGCTCGCTCTAAAACCACTATCGTTCAATCTCTCAATCAGGGAGTGGATAGAAGGGGGGGATATCTTCAGAGCCTTGCATATCTCGTGATAGTCATAAAAGAAGGGTATGTCCAGTTCATTCATGCATGTAGCGACGATTCTCTGCGCTTCTCGCTTCTTTCCCAGCCGTCTCACTCTCAACTCCTCATATACGCGCTTACAAAAGCCGTTATCCTTTATTGGACCCAGATACAGGGGTCCTGCAATACTGAATTTAGCACCGCAGACCTCGCATCTCGTGCTCATGTCCGGCAGTTCAGAGCAATGAATAGCATATCTGTTACCGCAGGAGAAGCAATGAAGAATAAAGCCGAGCCTCTTCATACACTCATCTGCTCGCTTCGCACCCCTTTCCACGCTCGCTATGAGCCGCACGAAATGGCTACTTGAAAAGCACAGCAGCGGCTGTATCGCCCTGTCATATCTGCACATGTCCCTCGTTACGCGCCCCAGCAGGATACGTGTTGCCATCTCCTTGTGATATTCGGTATTCAGCGGTTTTGCGGCATACTTCCTCAAACCCCCGGTATGCGCGCCACATAAAGGCGCTGTATCTGTTGCAGTGACCATAATCAACTTCTTCACCGATTGTGATAGCGAATCGAGATAAGGAACTGGCGAGCCAAAAGGGTCTATATCCACAATATCATACCTGTGCCTGTTACGGTGCAGGAGCACATTTGCGTCCTCGTTATATATTCGCGTGCCCCCTTCTATCCCGTTCAGCTTCACATTGCGATTAATCACCTCATAAGCCTCTCTACTCAGGTCATTTAGCACCACCTGCAACCCGACTTCGTTCGCCACCCTCACACCGCGCACACCGGTGCCTGCAAGTGCATCCACATACACCATAGAGTTAGAATGAGTAGCGAAAGCAGCTAATGCGGCTATATCTATATCGCGGCAGAGTTCCATTCTGGGATTATAAAAAAGAGTCTTCTTAGCTCGTTTCGGCACCAGTATCCTCGTGCTCCCCTCTATTCGTTCTATAAGCTTATAGCTCATGCGTTCCATTCTTATCTTATAAAAGAGACTTGCATTGCATATCAGAAAAAGCGTAAATAAGGGATAACAAATGAGCAGATTCTATGAAGTGAAGAAGCGGGACGGCGCAGCGAGAATAGGACGCTTACTATTGAAAGGGGAAGGAAGGGAAATGCAAACGCCACTTTTACTCGATATAGAGTCGCTGAGCAGTGGCGGAGGAGAAGATAAGATGGAGGTGATAGGTGTAGAATCCCCGCTATTCACGGAGTTGAGCAAAGAAGAGACATGGAACGCCCCGCGTGGCACGGTTATCCTGCCCGAGATACATCCACTATCCGCAAAGCTAAAAGCGGCATCACCGCTATTCGTTGATTTCTTCGTGCTCGCTTTCGCTTCCTCCATGCTCCACACGCCTGAGGATTTCGTTCGCAGGGTTATAGATGCGAGGCGGAGGATACCACCAGATGTGGCGTTATGGGTGCCCGCGATAGCAACGGTGGAGAATGCCGCTCTTCTTGCCTATATGGGTGTGGACATAATAGATGACGCGAACGCGGTGATGAAGGGTTATGAGGGCATCTATCAACTGGAGGAATGCGAGTTAAGAGTGGATGATATGACGGATTTGCCATGTAACTGCCCCGTTTGCTCCTCATTGAGTATAGAAGAGATGAGAGCGCGGAGTGCTAAGGAGCGAGCGGAACTGCTTGCAAAGCATAATAGACTGATATTGGAGCGGGAAGTGAAGAAGATAAGGGAATATATAAGGGCGGGCATCCTGCGCGAGTATGTTGAGATGCGTGTGAGGTCGTCATCGTTTTTAACCGCCGTATTACGATTTTTGGATACTGAGAGCGAATATTTTGAAAGAAGGACACCCGTTGCACGTAAACATGTCATGAAGGTGAACACAATGGAGTCGTTACGTCGAATAGAGGTGAAGAGATTTGCAAGTCGTGTTCTGGACAGATACAGACCACCATCAACTCAAATACTGGTGATTCTGCCATGTTCTGCTAAGAAACCCTATTCCATGTCGCAGTCACACAGGAGGTTCATTACTGCAATTGGTGATTACAGGGGCAACATTCATGAGCTGATTTTAACCTCTCCACTTGGCACTGTTCCGAGAGAATTAGAACTCGTCTACCCCGCCGCGTTCTATGACATACCCGTGACTGGGTACTGGGATGCGGAGGAGCGTGCGTGGGTGGCTTCCTGTCTCCGTGCCTACCTTGATAGAAATCGTGATAATTACGACGTGGTTGTTGCACATCTCAGGGGTGCATATAAGGAGATATGCGCAACGGTGGCAGAAGAACTGGGCATGGAGGTCATATACACATGCGAGGAGAACGAGAAAGAGTACACAAAAGAGGCTCTTGAACGCCTGAGAAGTCGTATAGCAGCGTTCTGTGGTGCGAAGAGGAGACTGTCGAGACTTGAGATGGGCGCGAGGATATTTAAGGCGATGGCTGATTACCAGTTCGGGCTTGGCACCGGTGATGAGCTTGTGAAACGAGGAGAGAGAGTGACGTTAACAGGGAAATATCCTCACTTCAGGCTCGTATCAACTGAAGGTGTCCTTGCACGCATTGCACCCGAATATGGACTCATAACCCTCACAACGAAAGGTGCACGGAGAATCGAGAAGTTCACTCCATATATAGTAGAGATAGGCGATTTTGTGCCAAAGGGCTCAATACTGGCACCCGGGGTTGTGAATGCCGGCGAAGAGATAAGGGAGAATGACGAAGTTATATTCCGCGGTGATAAGGCGTTTGGAGTGGGGAGAGCGAAGATGAGCGGCTGGGAGATGGTGGAATCGGAGAGAGGAGTGGCAGTAAATGTAAGAGAAGTGAGAGCGCTAAAAACCGTAGATTGTGATTGAATTATATATGAAATAAATCCCAACCAGCACCAGAATAACCCCCGAAAGCCTCTTTATTGCCATACTGTATTTTTGGAACGGTTTCAATGAGAAATGAGAGGTATATGCAATTGCGAGCAAAGGCAGCCCCATTCCAAGCGAATAGATGAGCAGAAGAAAGGCACCATAAACTATATCACCCTCAACTGCTACCATCGTGAGTATAGTACCAAGTAAGGGACCAATGCAGGGTGTCCAGACGATACCGAGCGAAAATCCGAGCAATAGTCCACCTGCTGTTCCTGTTCCATGCACGTTCTTGAATATCCCTGTGCTTGTGATACCCCTCCCTGGTATGATTGCGTGTATCTTCTGCTCTAATAACTCGAATATCATGCACAAACCGAGAAATATGATCACAAGCCCACCTGCAATCTGCAATACCAGCTTATATCGCTGGAATATCGAGCCAAAAATAGATGCCAGTACACCCATCAGCGCAAAAGAGATAGAGAGTCCAATAGCCATTGTTAGAGGCGTAATTTTACTCGTTCTGGTTGAATATGCCGCAATGAGCGGGATGAGCGGGAGTATACAGGGTGATAGAACGCTTAATATCCCAAAACCGAAAGCGATGAGGGGGAGTGGCAACGCTACCATTTCAGCCCCTCCTCATCATAGATGACCCTCATCTCACTCTCTCTTAGGTACAGGTGTATATAAACTATAATAAATGAAGATTCAGATGTTCAGATTTCTGGTAGAATCCTTTTGCCAGTGCCAGTCCTGACCCTTCCTTCTCATACTCCCTCTATAACCACCGAACTTTTCTTGCATATTTTTAAAATAATAAGGTCAAGAAGTTAAGGGAGAAGAGATACATGTCTATCTCAACGCAGCTACCGGATGTGCAGGCGAGCAGTCCTGACATAAGGATAAATCTGACGCGAGTCGGAGTGAAGAACATAAGGAAACTGGTGGAGGTGGCGAGAGCGGGGGGCAAAAGACCCGTTATCCTTATATCTGACTTCCATATCTTCGTTGACCTCCCAAGTGATATAAAGGGTGCGAACCTGTCGAGGAACTTTGAAGCGATGTATGAAGTGCTGGAAGAGGCGGTTAATACGCCGATATACGAGGTTGAGGAGCTGTGCAGCGAGGTGGCAAAGCGGCTACTACTACTTCATGAATACGCTACCACTGCGGAAGTAGGCATGAAGAGCGAATACATGTTAAAGAGGAAGACGCCGGTGATGAAGATCTCATGCCAGGAGCCCGCGATTATCCATGCAGAAGCGAGGGCGTATCGCACACCTTCAAAGGTGCAAATAAAGAAGGTAATAGGCGCGGAGGTAAGTGGGATGACAACCTGCCCATGCGCACAGGAACTGATGAAGGAGCGAGCGGTGGAGGAATTGACGAAGCTGGGAATGGGCAAAGAGGAGATAGAAGCATTTCTGCGTGTGGTGCCAATGCCAGCGCATAACCAGAGGGGGAGGGGAATAATCACAATAGAGGTGGAAGATGATATTAAAGTACCGATGGATAAGATAATAAGGATAATAGAGCGTTCAATGAGTGCAAAGACGTATGAGATACTGAAACGCCCGGATGAGGCGAAGGTGGTAGAGATGGCGCATAAGAAGCCGATGTTCGTTGAAGATTGTGTTCGTGAGATGGCGAAGCGGGTGGTAGAGAGTTTTACTGAGCTCCCTGACGATTCCATCATCACGATAAGGCAGATAAACGAGGAGAGCATCCACCAGCATGACGCGGTTGCGGAACGTGTCGCTTCAATGGGTGACCTGCGCAGAGAGCTGGCAATGGGCAATGAAGAGATGAAGAGCCGGGGTGGCCTAGTCGGTTAGGGCGCGGCACTCATAATGCCGAAGTCGCGGGTTCGAACCCCGCCCCCGGCATTGCGTTTCATAATTATGATTATCTCCATAACCATAGTTGGGACCGCGATATGGCTGATGCTCCCCGCATACATAACGAATGCAAGTGCGGCGTTCTTCGGCGGCAAGACACCGATAGACCGTGGCGTTCATCTGTGTGGAAACCGGCTGCTCGGCGATGGTAAGACCTATGAGGGGCTGTTCAAGGGCTGCTCTGCGGGCTTCCTCTGCGGCTTGCTCCAGCATCTTTATAACGGCTCTTTTGGCTCTTACCCTCGCTTCGTCATTGTATTGCTGGCGCTATCTGCGGGTGCAATGCTCGGTGACATAATGGGTAGCTTTGTGAAGAGGCGACTGGGGCTGAGAAGAGGTGCTCCACTACCCGTGGTGGACCAGCTGGACTTTGTGTGTGGGGCATGGCTGCTTCTTTTTATCGTCGCCCGCGACTGGTTCTCCTCCAACTTCTCCGCTGAGGTGATGCTCGTGGTCATCATTATTACGCCCCTGCTGCATCTGCTCACGAATTTCATAGGCTTCAAACTGGGTATGAAAGAAGTGCCCTGGTGATTGGCAGGTAAAAACCGAAAAGCATTTATATGATTTCGCCTATGGTGTGGATTATACTGTTATAAGTGGGGAATAGGCTAAATAATCGGCTATGATAGGGTAAGAGGAAGAGCGAGTGCGAGGGTGGAAGGAATGGTCGTCGAACATTTCCCGGTGCTGGTAGTTGCGGTATCGCTAATTTCAGCGTATACCATACTGGTCGCGGGCTGGCTGAACAGGAAGAGCAGCTGTTTCATATCCATTGCAACCATTACTTTCCAGTTGATATTGGCTCTCTTCATCCTGCACCATGTCCTGACATGGGGAACGATACATTACCCGCTGGGTGGATGGGCACCTCCATGGGGCATTGAATACGTTGTGGATGCATTGAATGCTTATGTGCTGGTTATACTCCTATTTGCATCTCTACTGGTCGCGATATATTCCTGGCGTAGTATACAGAGTGAGTTGCCGGCGAAGAAGACGGTCTCATTTTATGTGCTATTCCAGCTCCTCGTCACCGGACTGTGTGGTATAACGGTGACCGGAGACATGTTTAACCTCTATGTATTCCTGGAGATATCCTCCCTGGCGGCATACGCATTGATAGCAGCTGCGGGTGGGCGGGCATTGAAAGCGAGCTACAATTATGTCATAATGGGCTCCATAGGTGCCTGTTTCTATCTACTGGGTGTAGGATTCCTCTACGCAGTGACTGGCTCGTTGAACATGGCTGACCTCATGAGTCTACTACCGCCACTATACGGTAACAGGGTGGTGCAGGCTGCGTTTGTATTCTTCGTCATAGGTATGAGTATAAAGATGGCGCTATTCCCACTCCATCTATGGCAGCCCGATGCATACACATACGCGCCATCAGCGGTGAGCGCATATATAGCGGCAACGATGTCACATATCTCCGTCTATGCATTGATCAGAGTTATATTCTCTGTATTCACGCTCGATTTCGTCAAGGCTTATATAGGTATGGATTTAGCAATCTGCTGGGTAGCGGCGATAGGAATAATCGCGGGTTCGGTGCTTGCGATAGCACAGAACAACTTCAAGCGTATGCTTGCATATTCCAGTGTCTCACAGATAGGCTATATCGTGCTGGGTATGGGTTTAGCGCCAGCCACCACCTGGGGCTTCTTCGGCGCCGTGGCGCACATATTGAACCATACAATAATGAAGGGCTGTCTGTTCCTTGTAGCCGGCGCGTTCATCTATAAAGCGGGTTTACGGGACATAAGGGAGTTCAGAGGGCTGGGCAAGCGAATGCCATATACAAGTGCGGTCTTCACCATAGCTGCGCTTTCTATGATTGGCGTTCCTCCAACAGTGGGGTTCGCAACGAAACTGTTTCTCATGGTAGCGACACTGGAGACATACAATTATGCATTTGCGGGCGTGCTGCTGCTGAACAGTCTGCTTGAACTTGTTTATTTCGGCAGGCTGATCGAGCGGATATACCTCCTGCATGAGGAGCCAGAGTCAGAGTCAGAGCTGAACGGAGGTACAAGGGATGAGAAAAGAATCCCCTATAGCATGCTGATACCGATGTTCATCTTCGCCGCACTCTGTATCATCGCCGGTATATTCTGGCTCACCAATCTCGCAACACCATTAATAGAGCCATTAACAGATTTGTGCACGGGGGTGATGCCGTGATGGTTGAATCATTGATACCGTTATTAGCCATTTTATGCCCGGCTTTTGCTGCTCCCTTGATACTGCTCTTCGGGAAGCATCCGAACATAAGAGAGTGGTGGACGATAGCGGCGGGGTTGGCGATGTTCTCGCTTATATTCTTAATGATACATACGGTCTTGAGCGGTGATGTTGTTGATTGCGTTCTATTTCAGACGATGTTCAGGGATTCGCTCTCTGGATACTTGAAGATAGGATTTAGAGTGGATGCCTTTGGGCTCATCTTCGCTCTCACCTCCTCTTCTCTCTGGATACTCGTGTCTTTCTATTCTATCGGATACATGCGTTCATTGCGCGAGCATGCCCAAACTCGATATTTCTTCTCGTTCGCATTTGCTATCTTCGGTGCGATTGGAGTTGCGCTATCAAGGAATCTGGTAACGATGTATATATTCTACGAGATACTCACGGTCTCAACTTATCCACTGGTGGCACATGACCAGACTCCGGAAGCGATAAGTGGTGGACGTAAATACCTTGCGTATCTGATGACTGCGGGTGTATTCTTTCTATTTGGTGTGATAATGGTCTATGTGCTGACCGGCACTACCGATTTCACAAATGGTGGTATAAAGGCGTTGAGTGCGCTGGCGCCCACGCATAAGTTGATACTGACAGTGTGCTTCTTCTGTTTCCTCCTGGGGTTCATGAAGGCGGCATGGATGCCTTTCCACTCATGGCTGCCAACTGCTATGGTTGCGCCAACGCCCGTGAGTGCGCTACTGCATGCCGTTGCAGTGGTCAAGGCGGGTGTGTTCGGGATTGTCAGGGTTGTATGTTACATCTACGGTGTGGACCTGATGAACTCGCTCGGACTCGGGCTGATACTCGCCTGTATTGCGGGTTTCACAATGATAGTTGCTAATCTATTCGCAATTGCGCAGGACAACCTGAAGAGGAGGCTGGCGTATTCCACAATAAATCAGCTCTCATATATTATTCTGGGTGCCGCGCTATTGACGCAGGACGGAGTTAGAGGAGCGATGATGCATATACCCTTCCACGGATACATGAAGATTACTCTATTCCTGTGTGCGGGAGCGATAATGGTAGCTTCGGGTAAGAAGAACATAAGTGAGATGGCGGGTATAGGCAGAGCGATGCCGGTAACGATGCTGGCATTCTCGGTGGGGGCACTGGGTATGTGCGGGATTCCGCCAGTGGTCGGGTTCATAAGCAAGTGGTATCTCTGCTTAGGTGCGTATCAGTCATCGCTGACGTATTCACCTATAATGATAGTATTCTTATTTACGCTACTGATAGCGTCCCTGCTGGATGTCGTTTATTTCTTCCCGATTATACATACAGCATTCTTCAAGGAGCCAGAGGATAAGGATGAGGATGGTAAAGAGCCCAAAATAAAGGAAGCGCCGATATTCATGCTCGTTCCACTGACAATAACCGCGATATTCTCCATCATCTTCTTCATTGCTTTTATTCTCAGAGCTGTTGGAATATTCTCACCATATATGGATATATTATCGCTCCACATATACGACCTTGTGCGAATAGCAGTGGGTAATGTGTTTATTATTTAAGGCATGTAAATAAGGAATAACGCCGAAGGTGGTAATTATGTCCATGTTCCCGGAGCTAAGAATGAGGCGTTTAAGAAGCTTGAAACTGATAAAAGAGACGCGACTCAGTAAGGATGAACTGATCTTACCACTGTTCATTGATGAGCACATAGCAGAGGGTAAGAAGCCAATAGCATCCATGCCCGGACAGTATAGGTTCTCGATAGAGGAGTCAGTGAATGAGGTTGCGGAAGCTCGCTCGCTGGGTATAAAATCCGTTCTCCTGTTTGGGATACCGGCGAAGAAGGACGAAATCGGGAGTGAATCGTTCAACAGGAACGGAGTGGTCCAGCGTGCGGTGAGGCGAATAAGGGCGGAACTGGGTGACGATGTGGTCATCATAACGGATTTATGCCTCTGTGAGTATACGACGCACGGGCATTGCGGTCTGATAGAGAATGGTAAGGTGGTGAACGACCCGACACTGGAGATACTTGGCAAAATAGCGGTGAGCCAGGCGGAGGCGGGTGCCGACATCGTTGCTCCTTCCGGGATGATGGACGGTATGGTAATGGCGATAAGGAAAGCGCTCGATGAAGAAGGCTTTATTGATACTGCGATCATGTCCTATGCAGCGAAATACAATTCTGCACTCTATGGTCCATTTCGTGAGGCTGCGGATTCGGGCTATAAGTTCGGTGATCGTAGCAGCTATCAGATGGAATGCGCAAATGCGCGTGAAGCGCTCCGTGAGGTGGAACTGGACATAAATGAGGGTGCAGACATCGTAATGGTGAAGCCCGCGCTATTCTATCTCGATATCATCTCACGTGTGCGAGCTCGATTCGAGAATGTGCCGCTGGCTGCATATAATGTCAGTGGTGAATACACAATGATGGAGGTGGCATCGGAGAAGGGCTACTTGAGGAAGAACGAGGTGATGATGGAGGCATTAACGGCGATAAAGAGGGCGGGTGCGGACCTGATAATCACATACCACGCGAAAGAAGCTGCGAAGCTCCTGTAAGTAAATTTATAAGTTCACCTGTGTCGTCAGTGCCAGTGCCCCTACCGGGCAGATATTAACACAGGCTTTACAGGCTACACACTCATCCTCCCTTATCTCTACCCACATGCCCACCAAATTTATTGCTTCCGTGGGGCAGACAGTTGCACAT
Source organism: Candidatus Methanophagales archaeon (assembly GCA_021159475.1). GTDB lineage: Archaea > Halobacteriota > Syntropharchaeia > Alkanophagales > Methanospirareceae > G60ANME1. The sequence continues at coordinate 3,540 of JAGGRS010000219.1, read as the reverse complement.
GCGCCACAGTATCCACAGCGATACCGGTCTATATCAATCTTCACTTTTTTGTTATCCCTGTTATCCCGTTCCATCCAATCCATCACTCCTCCTCTTTGAATATCTGACCTTCAAATACGCTCACTTCGGTACCTTCTTCCAGCCATGCATCCTGTGGTAAACCCGCTTTCCAGCATGTCTCACATAAGAACTCCTCCGCCGTCCAGTTATACTCAGTAGCAACCTGAGGTAGCAATAGCCCCTGATATATCCCCCTCTTTACTATCAACCCGTGCTTACCCACCACTATATGTCTGGGCAGCTCTTTTGGCTTCACTTTCAATACCCTCGGAGTTGTCAATATCGTCAGCTCGATTGTTATAGACCCGAGCTCATCCTTCGTCACCGGCGGGAATCTGGGGTCATTTACAGCGGCGGAAATCGCAGCATCTATTATCGCATCCTTCAATTTGAACACAGGATACGGATAGCCTATACAGCCCCGCAGTGCACCGTGTTTGTTCAAAGTGACGAATACACCTCGCTTATCATGGAATACCGCGGGTAACCCCTCCCATGCCTCTATCTTCACACCTTCGCTTAGATAGGTTTCTATCGCTGTCCTCGCAAGCTTCAAGCCCTCTATACCCTCCGCCTCTGTTAACATACCATGCCCCTCACCCTCACTGCCCTTCATCATTTTCTTCGCATTTAATAAATTACATCGCCTTCACAATAAATAATGGATAATGTAATGCTGCGGGTGGGCGTTCATGTCTCAATTGCGGGTTCGATAGATAAAGCGGTGGAGCGCGCGGTGGAGAAGGGGTGTGATACATTCCAGATATTCTCGCGGAATCCACGTGGCTGGCGATACAAAGCGCTAACGGATACAGAGATAAGGGAGTTCATCAAGAAGGTTGAACTTTCGGGTATAGCTCCCGCGGTGGTTCACATGCCATATCTGCCAAACCTCGCTGCACCGGATGATAAAGTCTATAATCGCTCTGTTGCATCCCTTATAGAGGAGTTGAGACGGTGTGATTCGCTACAAATCCCCTATCTCGTTACACATCTGGGTAGTCATCGCGGTTATGGTAAGGCGAAAGGTTTTGAGAGGATAGTGAACGCGATAAACACGGCATTCAATGAAGTGGATAATGGAGTGATGCTACTGCTGGAGAATACTGCGGGAACAAAGAACAGCATGGGCGGTACGTTCGAGGATATTCAGCATATAATTGAGCGAATTGAGCATCGTGAACGTATCGGCATCTGTTTTGATACCTGCCACGCTTTCGCTGCTGGCTACGAACTGAGGACGGAGAAGAGCTTGAAAGATGTGATTAAGCATTTCGATGCCGTTATCGGGCTTGAACATCTCAAGCTCATTCATCTGAACGATTCAAAAGGCGGTCTTAACTCGCGGCTGGACAGGCATGAGCACATCGGGCTCGGATATATCGGTGAGGATGGCTTTCGCACGATTCTGTCAGAGGAGCATATAAAGAAGTTGCCGATGATTCTCGAAACGCCCGTTGATGCGAGGAGAGGGGACATTGAGAACATAGCAAAGGTAAGGGAACTTGCAAGTGCAAGCAATGAGCAACAAAGAATAAACAGAGATATAATAAAAATAAAATAAACGCGATGATTGTCCTCTCGGGTGGAACAGGCACGCCGAAGCTGCTGGTGGGTTTGAAACAGGTATTTGGTGAAGCGCAGTTGAGGGTGATAGTGAATACGGCGGAGGATATGGTGGTATCTGGCAATTTAGTATGTCCGGATGTGGATTCGGTGATTTATACGCTTGCGGGGGTGATTGACAAGGATAGATGGTGGGGGATTGCAGATGACAGTTTTTATACTTATACAGCACTGAAGGGGCTGGGTCATGAGGAGCGGATGATGATTGGTGATAGGGATAGAGCAACACATATACTCAGGACTGAACTGTTGAATCGGGGCATGAGCCTCACGGAAGCTACGGCTGTGCTCGCCACTAAATTCGGTATCACTGCTGAGATACTGCCGATGACTGAAGATGCGGTGAGCACCGTGATAATCACGCCAGCGGGTAAGCTCCATTTCCAGGAGTTCTGGATCGCGCATAAGGGCGAACCGGAGGTGCTGGATGTCCAATTTGAGGGTATAGAGAGTGCGAAGCCAACAGAAGCAGTTATAAATGCGCTGATGCAGGAGCGAGTGGTGCTTATAGGACCCAGTAACCCGATAACAAGTATAGGACCTATATTGAGTCTGGCGGGCGTGAGGGATTTATTGAAGCGTAAGAAGGTGGTGGCGATATCGCCGATAGTAGGGGATAAGCCAGTAAGTGGACCCGCGGGTAAGTTCATGCGTGCGAAAGGGTTTGAAGTATCAGCTTCAGGGGTTTATAACTGCTATAAGGACTTCCTGGATGTGCTGGTGATAGATAAGAGTGATAGATGCGGGATAGAGGCTGAAGGAGTAGAAGTGCTAAAGACGGACATAATAATAAGAAACGCCGAGGATAGCAGGCAATTGGGACTGTTTCTCTTTGATTATTTACACACTGATTTGGGTTTATAACAATGAAATGCAGAAATAGAGTGAACTACCTCGCAGAGGGTTTCCTGCTTCCACGACCAGACTCTTATTCCCCGCAGTAATCTGGCATCGATACAGCGGATGCAAGCGGACACACGCAGAGGGTCTTCCCTTCGCGGCGATTTCCGCCACAGCTAACGCCTGATGCAGCCATGCATTGCCGTTCAAAGCCCTCTCTATTATCCAGTCAGCAGACCCTGCTGCCCGGTGGCACATCCTTATCTGGATGCAACAGTACCGGCTTGCCATCAACCGATACAGCCAGGAGCATGCCCTGACTCTCTACACCCATGAGCTTCTTCGGCTCCAGGTTCACAAGCACGGGCACGAGCTTACCGATGAGTTCCTCCGGCTTATACTCGTCTGCAATCCCCGCAACGAGCTGTCTATTACGCCCATACTCATCCCCGATATCCACCTCGAGCTTGATTAACTTCTTACTGCCCTCTATTCTTGCTGCATCCTTTATCCTGCCGATTCGCAGGTCTAACCTTTCAAACTCCTCTATTTTTATTGCTCCTTCCCGCATTTCATCGCAATGCTAAAATAAAAGCATCATTATAAAAATATGATGGAGTCAAGAAGTCAAAGGGGGTGTTTCATCCCAATAGAGGGGGTTGCCTTCGCGGCAAATATTTCGATGACTGGGGTGCACCCCAAGGGGGTAGAGGGACGTACAATGGAGTAAACCACCAGTGCAGGCATTTACTGAAAGGAGAGGAGAAAACAAGGTTCTTTGTCAAAAGGAACCCATCAAGAGACGATACGAAAAAGACGCTTAAAACAGTCTCTGAGGGTGAGATAAGGGTTAACACCGATGAATATTCAATAATTGACGATTGTTCTGGAATAGGAGGCTGATGTGTGTAGCATCTGGTTGAGGTATATTCAAGACAAATGACAATGACAGAAAGAAATATATACCAAATAAAATAGGAGTTATATATGTATGCAATACTGCTGCGATATTTT
>JAGGRS010000162.1 GCA_021159475.1 Candidatus Methanophagales archaeon | reverse complement strand
AATGGCTCTTTTGGGGTCGCCAAGTAATGTCTCCACACCCTTCGTTTCCTTATTCTGCGTGTAATTTAAGGGTCGCTCATCCCCGCGAGTCACCCTCATTCACTCCCTTTCTGTGACCGGCATTGATAATCACTGATAGCCGCTCTTAACGTGTTCACCGCCAGTGTAGCGCAATGGACGTTCTCCGAAGGTAACCCACCCAGGAGCTTCAGCACGTCCTTCGCTGTTATTTCTAACGCCTCCTCTATACGCTTTCCCTTCGCAAGCCCGGTCACCACACTCCCGCATGCAATTGAAGCGCCACAGCCATCGGTAATGAACTTGCAGTCGCAGATTCTACCCGCTTCCACTCTTATATCTATCTGCATTGTATCGCCACACGGACCCGTGACTCGGGCACTACCGCTCGGCTCCGCCAGTTTACCCACGTTTCGCGGGTTATACGCCTCTTTCAGTGCCCTCTCACTGTATATCTTACGCTCCTCCTCATGCTTCTTACGCTCTATATCCGCAATCAAAGCCTCAAAATCGTCGTCCATATCGTCACTCCACCCCATAACATTAGAATAGCTCAAAAACGAAAGGTGCAACTAACATGAATATGATTGATAAAAAGATGATAACGGCAGTGGCGATAGCGATGGTCTTTAAGACCCGCTCCTTATTCGCATCCACCTTTATCACCATCCTCAGCAGTGGATTCAACACCTCCTTGAATACATAGTAGCCATCCAGCGGATACATCGGCAGACAGTTGAATAAGCCCACATAGAAATTTATCCATGCTATCCAGAACATTACATCCGCAATTGAGAAGATACTGGCACCAAATATGGATGCCATGCCAACAGGCGTGTATAAATGCGATAACAACGGATTAAAAGTGCTGAACCCGCCACTGCTGAGCGGTAGCACCGGCAAGGTCATCAATAACAGCAAGCCGGCGGGCGATTTGAAGAGCATACGGGGTAAGTTCCGTAGATACTCTAAGTAAGTCCCCGTTGGAAATTCCAATACGGTCATGCCCAGTGCGCAATTGGCGACACCAACGCCCAGATAGCCACGATTCGCATAATATGGCGATTCACTTAGTTTGAGTTTGAATACTTTCCCGCTCCTCATCCATACCTCTATCTCCTCGCCCGCAACTGTATCGTTCATGAACGAGAAGAAATCCTCATAACTCCTTATGCTCCTGTTATCCATCTTTATTATGGTCATACCCTCCTTGATGCCCGCTTTCGCCGCCGGCTTGCCCTCCTCCACAAACACCACTGTTACACCCTCATTCACTTCACCTTCTACCGTTATCTCCTTCTTATTGCCATTTCTATCCAGAACGGTGAGAGAAACAGCCTCACCCTTCTCCAGCCTGCTGTTCAGTTCTTCCACACTCACTCCCCCTCCCCACTTACCATCCATCGCCGTGATGAACGAACGTGGTTCTATACCACATCCTTCTGCCGGACTACCACTGGCTACATCATAAACATAAAGCACATTCTCACTCACGGGCTGAATGGAGAATAGGATGGCGAAGAACAGGATAAAAGCGAGGATAGCAACGACGAAATTGCCCATCACACCCGCGGAGAGGATACGCGTCCTCTCTTTTGCTGACGCTTTGCCGAAGAGCTGCTCAGTGTCCGGCTCCGTGAATGCCCCTATCGGCACTAACAGAAGCAGAAGCCCCATTGATTTCACTCTCACTCGCTCCACAATGCTCAATATCCCATGTGATAGCTCATGCACTATCATCGCAACTACAAAGCCTATCCATGCGCACATAGGTATAAAAGTGTTCAATCCGGGTATAAGCAGCCAGTTTCTCGGCTCATTCAACGCCGTTGGCTCCGGTCTCACCATAAACGTCGCGAATGCGCCACGAATCACGAGAACGAACATAAAAACCATTGCTATAAGCATCAGAACAATACCGATATTAGCGTATGCACGCCAGAAACGCCTCACTCTACCCAGCTTCTCCAGTAACCTCTCGCCTCTAACCGCCCTTATCTGCAGAATGGGACCGTATGAAGCGATATTGTAGCGCTTCAGTAAACCGCGCCAGTCGAGAAATAGTATAATAACGCAGTATATGAGGAGCAGATAAAATATAAGTATAAAATTGTATGAGTCCATTTGGGGCTTGGGCTTGTTATTAACTCACTTCAACATCTCTATTGCCTCCGCAGCCGTGGCGCCTTCATGCACTATCTTACTTATTGCTATTGTCATCTTCGTTGGATTCTCATGCTGGAAGATATTTCGCCCTATTGATACCCCCGAAGCGCCCGCGGAGATTGCATCCTCAACCATCTTCAGCACTTCCGCATCTGTATCCATCTTCGGTCCGCCAGCTATGATCACCGGCACCGGGCAACTCCGTATCACATCCTTGAATGTATCGGGGTCACCTGTATAGTTCGTCTTTATGACATCAGCACCTAACTCCGCACCTACACGTGCCGCATGCATCACCATCTCAGGTGCATGCTCATTCTCCACCTTCTTACCCCTGGGATACATCATCGCCAGGAGCGGCATACTCCATTCCTCGCATATCATCGCAGTCTCGCCGAGTTCCTCAAGCATCTCAGGCTCGCTATCCGCACCCACATTCACATGCATTGACACCGCATCCGCACCCAGCTTGATTGCTTCTTCCACCGTCGCCACCATGACCTTCGTCAGTGGGTCTGGACCCAGCGATGTGCTTGCTGAGAGGTGAACTACGAGCCCTATATCCTTACCATAGCCACGATGTCCCGCAATCACGATGCCTTTATGTAGAAGAACCGCATTCGCTCCACCCTCTGATACCGCATTCACCGCCTGTTTCATGTCCGTCAAGCCATATATCGGACCCGAGGTCACACCATGGTCCATCGGCACAATAACACTCCTTCCGCTGTTCCTGTCCACTATCCGCTCCATCCTTATCCGCTTCCCTATACTCACCCTCTCCATTCTCTCCCTCATCGTTGTCATCTTCTCTCACCCATCTTTATCTTTTATGTGCGTTATTCTTATACCAATCTCAGCGTCTCCAGATTCATCGGCGCCGTCGTCTCTATATTGAATTTCTTGTGTATCCCACTCGCCAGTGCTATGCATTTGCTATACTCACCATGCATGCATATCACCTTTGAAGGCAGTGTCCGAATCCCCTTCACATATTCAAGTAGCTGGTTACGGTCCGAATGACCCGAAAAGCCATCTACCGTCCTTATATCCATCTTTATCTTTATATTCTTCATCTTACCATCGTCTGATAACTGTATCTCATTCCAGCCCTTCTGTATCCTCCGCCCAAGTGTCCCCTCCGCCTGATAACCAACGAATATGAGCATATTCCTCTCATCGGATGCAAGCCCCTTCAGGTATTCCAGGACCGGTCCACCATTGAGCATGCCCGAAGTAGCGAGTATAATTGATGGCTCTTTCTCCTCTATTACCCCCTTTCGCTTATCTGCATCATCCACCTGCACGAAGATATCGGATAGGAACGGATTATCACCCATGAATATAGAATTCTTCAAGCTCCTGTTCATATATTCCGGGTATGCGGTGTGCACAGATGTCGCCTCCCATATCATTCCATCTAAATACACCGGCACTTCCAGTTGCATACCTTCAAGCGCGATCATCACCTCCTGAGAACGCCCAACCGCGAATGCCGGTATTATTACCTTGCCACCTCGCTTTATCGTCCGTTCTATCTCCTCCTTCAGGTTCCTCTCCGCCTCGCGCCTCGTGGGCTGCTCATCATTCACACCGCCATACGTGGATTCAATAACGAGCGTATCCAGCCTGGGGAAGGCATTGAATGCGGGTTCAAACAGGAAGGTGCGTTCATACTTTATATCGCCCGTGAATGCGATATTATGCGCTCCAGACCCGTTACCCAGATGGAAATATGCGATTGCAGAACCCAATATGTGCCCGGCATTGTAAAAAGTCAGCTTCACATCGGGCGAGATATCGGTCACCTCGCCATACTTCAGCGGGATTGTGTGCCTTATCGCATCCCTTATCATCGCCGATTTATATGGTATCTTCTTACCCTCCCTCGCTGCGACCTCTATATAGTCAAGCAGGAGGAGAGCCATGAGGTCCCTCGTGGGTTGTGTCGTGTATATCGGTCCGTCATAGCCGTATAGAAATAGAAGGGGCACAAGACCCGAATGGTCAAGATGTGCGTGTGTTATCACAACAGCATCTAAATTGCTTATCGGCGATACCTCCGGTACATATAAATAGGGCATGCCTTCCGAGCCCACACTCACTCCACAGTCAATTAAGACCCTCGTCTCCGGCGTAGAAAGCAGGAACGCATTCCTTCCAACCTCGCGACAGCCGCCCAATGCCGTCACTCGCAACCAATCGTCATTTATCATCTTATCCCGGTATATCCGCCTGCCCACCTTCTTCAAGAAGTCCCGCCTGAAATCGCTCTCGTCCCTCAAATATCGCCTTATGCTCTTTATTATCGCCGATTCTATCGGCGGTGCCCTGATCACGTTCGGTCGCCACCCTATTATCTTCGCCACTTCCCTGAGCGTTGCACCGTGCGTGCCTATCACCAGCCCCGGCTTCTCCGCCTCTATTATCGCCTCCGCTTTGTCCATATCGAAATAAATGTCCTTTATACCGCCCTCCTCCGGTATTATCTCATGTATCACCTTAGACGCTTTCTCAGGCTCCATCAGGATGTTACCGCTTGGTCTTACCGATATCCGCTTCTTCAACTCCTTCGCCAGCATCCTCACCAGTGCGCCATCATCCACGAACCGCTGTGTATCCTCTGTATAGAGCACCAGCTCCGGTCCCTCGAACTCCACACCGCTTATATGCACATCATCCGGTAATAGCTCTATAATCCGCTGTTTCAACACGGAAAGCTTCTCTTCTGGTGACATCTATCCCTCTCTATCCATATCCATCGGTCAAATCAATGCAATGTAATAACCACAGTCTACACAACCTACTTACTATTCTCACCCTCCCTCTTCTTGCTTTAATACTTTAAAAAATAAGGAGTAAGAGGAGAGTTCAGTTAAGGGATTCCCTTATAGATTTTATCTTCTCCTCACTCACTTCCTCATACTTATCCTTCGTTATTGCTACCACCTCTATCTCTTCGCCCGATGCACTGTCCCTCTTCATTGCGGAGTGCAGCGATTGTATCGCCAGCGCTATCCCATCATCAACGGATAAGTCAGGGGAATACCTGTCTTCAAGCACCCCGTATGCAATAGGTGAGCCGGAGCCCGTGGCGGCAATGTCACGCTCCGCTGTATTGCCACCAAATGGGTCAACGGAGTATATATGTGCCCCATTCCTGTCTATACCGCCCACAAGGAGCTGCACAATGTACGGGAACATCCTCTGCGCACTCAATACATTGGATAACAGCGTCGTTATCGCCCTCACAGTCATTGACTCCTGCCGCCTTATCCTGTATAACTTCGCCTCCACCGATATTGCCCGGATCAGAGTCTGTGCATCGCCCACCACACCCGCGGTGGTTATGCCTACCCTGTCATCCACCTGATATATCTTCTTCGCCGCCCTGGATGCAATGAAAGAACCCATCGTCGCCCTCTTCTCACTCGCCAGCACTACACCGCCGTTGCAGATTAAACCAACGGTCGTCGTCCCCTTCTTTATCATATCACGTAGTTCTACTCCCGATTCCATAGACATAGGTCATATTCCCCCGTGTGTGGTCGTCAACTTCACGTGCTTCACACCCTTCAAGCTCATTATGTTCTCTGCCAACTCCTTTATTCGCTTTGCATCACCTTTCATCACCACCACCTCGAAGCAGTTCTCTTCATCGAGATGTATGTGTGTCGATGTTTTTATCATGTCCAGGTAATGATGCTGCACTTCCGTTAGCCGGTCGCCCAGACCTCTCTGGCTGTGGTCGTAGAGATATGTTATAGTCCCTATTTCCTCGCCCGACTCTCGCTCCATCCACTCATACTCCACGATATATGCCCTGATTGCATCTCTTATCCCTTCAGACCTCGATGAATACCCTCTTCCCCTTATTATCGTATCGAACTTATTCAATAGATTAGAGGGAAGAGACACCCCTATCCGTGTCAGCTCTTTCTCTTCTTCCATTCTTATCCTTATCCCCCATCACTTCCAGTATATGTCTTATTATTCCTTCTGACTTACACAATGCGCTTGAGTTATGTCTCTTTATGCGAACCACGCGAGCTTCAATGCCACGCTTACCGAGTTCCTCCTCCAATTCCCTTTCGTCAAATGCCTGGTCATAACCGATTGCTATTATATCTGGTTTAATACTATATAAAGGTTCATACATATCCTCCTCGCTACCCAGCATCGCCCTGTCAACCACACGCAGGGCAGAGACCATCTTCAATCTCTGCTCCTCCGGTATAATCGGCGTTCTCTTCCGCCTCTTCACGTTTTTATCCCTGCCAACAATGACATAGAGCTCGTCACCCAGCTTCTTCGCCTCCTCAAGATAGAGCAGGTGTCCCGGATGGAGTATATCAAACGTTCCAGTTGCTAAGACCCGTACCATCCTCTTCATCCCCTAATCCTCCAATATCTTCAGCTCCCTCTCTTCCCCCCTTGAATCATAACATCGCCAGCAATCGCTATCATAAGGGTAAAATGTGATGATATGGCAGTTTCCAGTCCTGGCGAAGATGAATAAATCCTGTGTTGAAGGTCTCGCCGCGCCTGAACCCGGATGGTTGTGGACCGAACCCACATAACTGATTCCGAGTGGCATCATATCCATGCGTATGGACGCATTTCTATCAGAGGAGAGCATACCGGGGAGGAGAATGACATCGCTGATGACGTCACCATCGGCTGACAGCAGACCGATAAATTCGTGGGGATGATAGGACTTGCTCACTTCCAGTATGAAGTCCAGAGCATCTCTTACTATTCCCCTGATTCTTCCTCTCCTGCCCATCTCATCACGGGTTATGTTATAAGTGAAAGATAAAACACCCTTCGGTCTTTATATCCCCCTCGCCCGGTAAAGAGCCAAATTTCGCACTCAGTAATAAACCACCCAATTCATAATTTAATACCCTTGCAATGCCCACAATTGATGTTGTTGGTCTCGGATTCACATCCACCACGTATGCCCTCCGCGCTCCTTCACTGCGCACAAAGTCTATTCCAACATATCCGGTACATCCGAGCGCAGCCACAATCCGCTTGCTCATATCCCGTATCTCCCTCTCGGTCTCCGCATCCACATGATAAGGGACCACCCCACCCATATAGCGGAGCCTGCCGGTATGCTCCATCTGTATAAACTGCTTATTCACCGTTAGTGGTAATATTCGTGAGGAGCCAGCGACCACACTGCTGCTTATATCCTCTCCTTCTATATACTCCGTGGTAATGAACCCGTCACCGTGACCGGGCTCGTATCCCAATGCGCCATTGCCATCTCCATCTATTTCCCTGACAAAGACATCTTCAGAGGCACATCCGTATCTCGGCTTGGTTACATATCTCCTGCCCGGTATCCACGCATCGGTCACGATTGCAGGCACCGGAATACCTGCCTCAGCCAGTATCTCCGTGGTTCGCAGCTTATCTGCGCAGGTCCGAACGCAGTCAGAGGAGCATCCGAGATTGACGGTGTTCGATTCCACAATCTCAGTTAGGGGCAAGAGCATTTCATCCGGTGCAATGACAATTCCGGCATCGCTATCCTTCGATAGTTTATCCACCGCGGCTTCGAAATCGCGCGCCCGCACGGGCGATACGACTTCGTTACCCAGCCTCTCAAAGCTCCGCTTCAGCGTGTTTAACATCGCTCTGCCCTCCCTTTGCAGCGACACGCTCCTCTCATCAATCTCACGCGAACCCACTGAATACTCAGCCACCATTATCTTCATTTATTCATTGTGAGTGTCTTTCTGTATCCAATCAGTTTTGCCAGTGCGAGTAGTATATTCATGAAATAGTCATTATGCAGTTTCCGCCCCAAATCCCTCTCCCAGTCGCTCTTGATGGCATTGAATCTCTCCCTTGTCGCCTCCGAAATATCACCGATGGTTGAGTGAAAATCCTCCCTCTCCGGCTTCTCTCTCTTCTCTCCCTTCTGCCACTTCTCTCGCACCGAACCAGCAATAATATTCAGTGCTCTTGCCAGCGTGGATAGTTTTATCGGCTTGCTCCTTATTTTGTTCTCCTCCTCCAGTATCTCATCCGCTGTTATTGTGCCTTCCTCTATACGGTCACGGTATTTACGTAACCAGTATGGAACCTTATCCCATTCGTCCTCCTCAGCTTCTTCCTCTGCACCTGTCTCTGCGCCCTTGCGTAGCTCGGAGGCATGGAAGCCCATGGCATTTATCGCCCTTCTCACCGTGGATAGTTTTATCGGCTTGTCCCTTATTTTGTTCTCCTCCTCCAGTATCTCCTCCAGCGTTATCGTGCCTCTCTCTATGCGTTCACGATACTTCTGCACCCAGCTCGGTCCCGGTCCTCTCTTCTTCGGTTCACCTTCCGCTTCTGCCGCTACCGCCGTCTCAGTCTTAAACTCTGACTCCGCTTTCGTGCTGCGGTGCATCCCTGAGGTGTGAAAGCCGAGGGCATTTATCGCCCTCGTCACCGTGGATAGCTTTATCGGCGTCTCCCTTATCCTGTTCTCCTCCTCCAGTATCTCCTCCACCGTTATCGTGCCTTTCTCTATACGTTCGCGGTATTTCAATATCCAGTTTGGTGCCCTTTCTGTCCTCCCCATCTCTCTTCTTATTACGTTAGGCAATTAAATATAAAGAGTAATTTAATATACGAAATACGGAGAAGTAAAAAGAAAGATACAGATAGGTGGTGAGTGCAAAATTCCCTGCGGAAAGAAGAGGAAGATAGCGAAGATGCGGAAGCATAAATTGAAGAAGCGAAGAAAGAAGATGCGATATAAGAAGTAAGGTAAAGGGGAGTAGAAATGAAGGAGCAGACTGAAGTAAGGACACTAAAAGAGGGTAGGTATGTCGTGATAGATGATGAGCCGTGCACGATAGTGAGCATAACGACATCGAAGCCGGGTAAGCATGGAGCGGCGAAGGCGCGGATAGAAGGGATAGGTGTATTCGATTCGCAGAAGAGGACTGCGATTCAGCCAGTTACTGCGAAGATATACGTGCCCGTGATAGAGCGCAGAAGCGGTCAGGTGCTTTCTATCACCGATGACACGGTGCAGGTTATGGATTTGGAAGATTATTCAACGATTGAGATAAAGTTACCGGAGGAATTGAAGGAGAAGGGTAGGATTGAGCCGGGTAAGGAGATACCATTCTTGCATTATGAAGGGAGATACAAGATAGATATAAGATAGTGGTGGTAAGTAAGGTAATGAGGTAACTGTGACTAAATCAAGGGTGGGATAGATAAAGATGGCGGATAAGAAGTTGATAGGTAAGATAACGCATTATTTCCCGAAGATAGGCGTTGCTGTGGTGGAATTGCAAGATGAGATAAGGATAGGCGATAAGATAAGGATAGAGGGTGCAACTACATCCTTCGAGCAGCAGGTGGAGTCAATGGAGATAGACAAGGAGAAGGTGGAGACTGCCACGATGGGGCAGGCAATAGGATTGAAGGTGAAAGAGAGGGTGAGACCCAATGACAGTGTATACAGGATAGGAGAAGAATAGAGCGGGATAGGGTAAAGGTGGAGAGGAAGAGATGAAGGAGAAGGGGTGGGAGATAAAAGTAAGGGATGTGATGGTGGAAGATGTTGCCTATGTAACGGTTCCGGGGACGCGAGAGGAGTTGATGGCGATTTGCAAATCGAGGTATATCTCCGGTGTTCCCGTGGTAAAGGACGGTAAGTTGGTGGGCATAGTAACGAGGCAGGACGTATTGAAGAATCCAAATGAGGAGCAAATAGCGCTACTGATGACCAGGAACCCCTTCACCATCGGTCCTGATGCGAGCGTAGCCGAAGCATCAAGGCTTATGCTGACGAAGAAGATACGGCGCTTGCCCGTTGTGGAAGGTGATAGGCTCGTTGGTATAATCTCTGTTGCTGATATAGTTCGGGTGATAGCAGATATGGGCATTACTGAGCCGATAGGCGATTACATAGCTGATGAGACCGTAGCTGTATGGGATGAGACACCCCTATCGGTGGTGGGTCGGATAATGGAGCTTGCGAATGTAAAAGCAGTGCCAGTCCTGAATACCGAGCTTGAACTGGTCGGGCTTATGACCGACCGTGACCTGATAAATGCCGCGATAATAGAGGATAACACAGAGGATTCTGACCTCTCCTTAGGCGCGGATGAGGACGAATGGAGATGGGAGGGCATGAGGGATACACTGAAGTTGTATTACAGTGTATCAAAGATAAGCTTACCGAAGCGACCGGTGAAGGAGGTAATGGTGAAGGGGGTAATAACTGCGGCACGCAACTCAACGGTGAGCGAATGTGCGGGAGTGATGAGTAAGAACAAGTTTGACCAGCTTCCCGTTATCTCCGCACGTGGTAAACTGGTGGGTTTACTATTTGATAGAAACCTTCTTAAGGTTTTGGTATAGATAGATATAGTATAGGCAGGTGATGGAAATGATAGTGATAGGGGGGCTCTTCAAGCAGCGTAGACCCAGATATGACATGAACGAGGATGAGAAGTTCTATCTGATGAGCTGTTCAGACCTGCTGGGTGAGATAACAAAGGCTATAGACGGGATAGGAGTCATGCACGATTTCTTCTGGGAGAAGATAAGCGAGAGGAGATACGAGGAGGAGATGCGGAAATGCAGGGAGACCGTGAAGAGCACATTGAGCGAAGCGGAATATATAAAGGCGCCGGAACGTTTCAAGGAGATGCATGACCATCTCCTGAAGGGACTCAGATACTTTGAGCAATCTTACAACGAATCCAATGTATATCTGAGCGACAAGCAGCGTGAGCACGTGGCTGAGGCGATAAAACTTGCATTGCTCGGTAGTGCAGAGCTCAGGGACAGCAACAAGCTGTGGGATAAGATAAAGAACGAGACGCAAGTGGGGTAGAGTGAAGGGTAGAGTGGACAGGGATAGGGAGGATAGAGTGGAGGAGCTTGCAAGACGGAGGGGTTTCTTATGGCGGGCTTATGAGTTATACGGTGGCTCTTCTGGCTTTTATGATTATGGTCCACTCGGTGCGCGATTGAAGCGGCAGTTAGAGGCGGAATGGCGACTCTTCTATTCGCTTGAGGGGTTTTTTGAGATAGAGAGCCCGAATATAGCACCCGGCGCGGTATTCAAGGCATCCGGGCATCTTGATTGCTTCACTGATTCCACGGTGGTGTGCAAGAACTGCAATAGATTCTTTCGCATTGACGATGAGATAGTAGCCGGCGGTAAATGCCCCGAATGTGGTGGCGAGCTGGAACCGGCGGGTGAGTTCAATCTGATGTTTAAGACGAGGATAGGCGTGCCGAAGATGGATGCTAAGGGCGAGGCGTATCTGCGACCGGAGACTGCGCAGGGGATTTTTGTCAATTTCCAGAGGCTGCTCAGGTTCAACCGCGATAAACTGCCTTTTGGTGTTATACAGGTGGGTAAGGCGTATAGAAACGAGATTTCACCGCGACAGAGCCTCATAAGATTGAGGGAATTCACACTCGCAGAGGTTGAGGTCTTTGTTGACCCGCGCGATAAGAACTCACATCCCGGCTTCGACGCGGTCAAAGCCACCGAGATAATGCTGAACCCTGCGGAGGGAGAAGAGGGTGTGATGAGCCTTGATGATGCAGTTAGAAGTGGCATAATCGCGAATGAGTATCTGGGCTATCATATAGCGAAGGTGAAGGAGTTCCTGGAGAAGGTTGGCATTCCCTCAGAGCGGTTGAGGTTCAGGCAGCACAGGAAGGACGAGATGGCGCACTATGCGCGCGACTGCTGGGATGCTGAGTTCTTAAGTGCGAGATACGGCTGGATGGAGATAGTAGGTATTGCAGATAGAGGCGATTATGACCTCTCGGCGCATGCCGCCGCATCGAAGGTGGAGATGGGTCTGCATGCCCCGGATGGTAAGATAATCCCGCATGTGATAGAGCCCTCTTATGGTATAGACCGGATAATTTATGCATTGCTTGAGAGTGGGTTCGCGGAGGAGCGAGTGGGAAAGGAGAACAGGCGAGTATTGCGCTTAATACCGGGACTTGCACCGATAAAAGCGGCTGTGTTCCCGTTACTCAACCGGGAGGAGCTGAAGATGAGAGCGAAGGAGGTATTTCAAGGGTTGAAGCGCGAGCTGGTATATGTGGACTATGACGATTCCGGCAGTATAGGCAGGCGATACAGGCGTCAGGATGAGATAGGCACGCCCTATTGCATCACCATAGACTATCAGACTCTGGAGGATGACACCGTCACGATAAGGGACAGGGACACGATGCAGCAGCGCAGGG
Organism: Candidatus Methanophagales archaeon; assembly: GCA_021159475.1. Classification (GTDB taxonomy): domain Archaea; phylum Halobacteriota; class Syntropharchaeia; order Alkanophagales; family Methanospirareceae; genus G60ANME1. The sequence goes on along the minus strand of JAGGRS010000162.1, from coordinate 2,130 downwards.
TTAAGATAGATGAGTTATCGGGTGAGCTCAAGAAGTTCCTCAGATAGATATGAAATCCCTTAATTTGCATAATAACCCCGTGGCACGGTTTAATTCCTCCATACTGCTGAATGGTCTACTCTTGATTATTCGCGCGGCATTACGTGCACCAATACCCGGTATCGCCTCTATTTGATACATCTTAGCTGCATTTATCGGCAGTGGATACTCAATTGCCGTAATGGAACGCATCCCGTAGTCTATCACCTTCGCATCTATTATTTGATTGCGCTTATACTGACCGATAACGCCAACGAGGATAGGATAAGAGCCCAGTTGCCGGGCGAAGGTGATTTTACCCGCTTGAGATTCGCATCTCAGGTCTCTGAGCACAGTGCCAGAGGGGATGATTCGTTTGAGCATTTCTCGGTCTATATTCTCACGAACCCTTCTCTTGAACAATTTGAAGTAGCGCTTATGCCGTTTCACGTTTCTATCGCCAAACTCAGCGATGGGCGTATGCGGGAGTATCTTCACCTGCCGGATATTGATTCTACGAATGAGCAGGTCCCGACGCAGGAGCCCCTGCAGGAACTCATAGTTCAGCTCGAAGGTCTTTTTGGTCTCTCCTTTCAGCCCGGCTACGAAGTTCAAGCCTGGCAGGAGTATGGGCATCCCGTTTCTCCCACGTGCTCTCCCGAGGGTGTTCATCATAGAGATAGCGAAGAGGACCTCATCGGGGTGAGCGGCGAGGTTGTTCGCATTCACAACCTTCTCATCTGCGGTCTCCATCCCGAATGCGGCGACATTGCCCGGTGTCTGGAACTCCACAATCGTCTTTAATACCTCCCTGCTCTCTACTGGATGCATTGCAATCGTCTTCGGGTTGATGTTATCGAGATGGAGGGTCTTTATTCCGGGGCACAGGCGCCAGATAGCGATATGGAAATTCCGCATTCGCTCGGGTTCTGGCTTCGGATTCGGAGCGGAGAAGTCGCTCATATAGGTCAGGAAATCCGATTGCTTACCGAGTCTGAAGTGGCGTATACCGAGGGAATACAGGCGTTCAAATTCCGCGAGAACGCATTCGGGAGGGCGCATCCACTTATGCTGGAATCGCTCTATACAGAAAGAGCATCTTGACCAGTAACAGCCCCGGTAGGTCTCCATCTCGCATATAAGATGAGGGAAATCGGGATGCTTTCGCACCACTTCCGCACCGAGCAGTGCAAATCTGTTCAGGTCTGCTCCTTTTGATGTTTTAGCATGGGCTATCCTGAGTATGCGTTCATACAGGCGCTCCTCAAAGGGGTAATCAATGATTTCGAGCATGGTCAGCCTTTCTCGCTCCTCTTTACTCAATTCCAGCGTGATTGGACCGACAAGGATGTTATGGTTCGCAATAGCGACCTGAGGCAGTTCGTTCTTCCTTAGTGGCACACCACCGAGGTATTTACCAGGCACCACCGCACCCGCGATGATGACCATGAAGTTGAAATCCCTGAGTCTCGCTCGTAGCTGCGCATCGGCTCTGAACTGGTCTATCGTGAGATAGGTGCACGATAAATCTGCGCCCTTTACCGCTCTGAGCATGCCCCAGATATAGCGTGGATAGGGTGCGATATAGGGCGGGACACCGAGACAGGAAGGCTCATCCACATAGCCATCGAGAATCGCTATCTTCACGCTCATCACTGCATCTGTTACAGAACCCCCTCGCCGTGAAAAATGGTTTATATTTAATTTGTATTCGCACTGCGATTGCGATTCACAGTTATCTTTAGCTCATTCCAGTCCATTCTTACACCCTTTAACGCAGATATCGCACCAGCAATCGCATTCCCTATCATCTCCTGCACGAACCTGTTTACCTCTATCTCCTCACCATCTATGCGTATCTCCACTTCAATCTCGCCTCTGCTCATCTCTCACACAATCCTATTTCCTTAAGGTTATTATCCCAATAGTAATAGTTTTATAATAAATGTCTCCTTTCCGGATATCTCTTTCACCCGCTCTTAAATATATATGCCAAATGTCTTACAAAGGAGTATTGTTATGAGAGAATATTTGCTTGGGAATGCTGCGATTGCAAGAGGTATCCTTGAGGCAGGTGCCCGTGTGGTTGCCAGTTATCCCGGGACACCCGCA
>JAGGRS010000036.1 GCA_021159475.1 Candidatus Methanophagales archaeon | reverse complement strand
TAGCAATTTATCCTGTGGCTTTTATCTCTCTTTCAAGCTTCTTCGCATATTCTAAATCAGTAAATGCCCTTAATCTTTTAATCGTAGTGTCGTAGGCGTCAATTTGCTCCTCTTCCAGTGTCTCAGCTGCGGCTCGGTCAATTTCATTTAACTTCTGTATCAAAATTTTTCGCTCTTCTTCCGGCATAACCCTCGAATCGGTCATAGCGGCAGCTCTCGCATAAATCCCTTCTTTTAAGAGATATTCAAGTGCTTTAAAAGGGAGTTCATAATACTCTCCCAAAGCTCCGGTTCGCTGAGTAAATCCTTCAGGCGTGGCAGCTTTAAACGAAACACGGACATAAAGTTTCTCTTTAAATTCCGCTAACTGCTTCACATAATCCCTATCCGCTCCTAAGAGTATGCCATTGGTCTCCAAGATAAAAAGCTTGTATTTCGAGTCCTTCACATATCTCAAAACCGATAACAAATGCTCTTTCCCAAGCGTAGGTTCGCATCCAGAAAGTCTAAGCCTGTTAATTTTGAGCCCCCGGTAGCGTTCCCAGCCCGGAGCGGTTATACCCTCTTCAGCTGCTTTAAAAAGTTCTTTAGCAGTCTCTTTCGGCGAATAGAATCTTCCAAACCTCTCGGGAAAATCTCTCGACCAGTTAGACCAGCAATAGATGCAGCGAAGGCAACAACCCACCGCATAACCCGTAGCTATACCACCATAGACAGGAGCTGAATATATACCTGTATACTTCCTTTCCACCCCCTCTTTACCCACTCTGGTTACAATCCCCTCCGTTTCTTTCGCGAGTTCTAAAGGGTCAAAGGGTTCAAAACCCGACGTTAGATACCGTTGATATTCTCTCATTTATTGCACGCACATCCCCACATTTCATCGCTATATAAGTTGGAGATTGTTTAGTTTTGCATCCATCATACCGTTACCGATGATTTAAGGTGATGAGCGTTTATCTATCCTATTCCTGCAGCATCCGGGTCATACAACCCGCGATTAATCCGCCAATAGCATCGTCCATGAACACCCCGAGGCGACTTAATATCCCGGGTTTCCTCGTATCATAATAGAAGAAATTGAATAATGCTCTTTTACCCCCTATGTATTCTGCAATGTCCATTCCGATGAGCTCATCAGCCACAATAGAAGCTGCATCCGTCTCTCCCGCACTGCCTGCCCTGCCCTTCTTTATCTCTTCCTCTTCCGCGTGCATCGCCGCTGCCAGTAGCAGTGCAACATTTGTATCCGCCGTTTCTTTCCTTATCCTCGATTCCAGTCGCCTGCTCAGCTCCTCCATATCCACATCCTCGCCCGCCACGGGCACATAAAGTTCCAGCGCGGTTTTCACCATCTCGTCCAGCCCGATGCCGCGTTCCTCCAGTCGCTTCAAGATTGGTCTATCAGCCCTTAATGCATTGTGGGATACCAGAGCAGCTTTTACACCTTCTCTTACCACTTCATACACACTCCTGCCCAATTCCGTGCCCTTACCTGCGAAAGCTTCCTCCACCCCCTCCTCTTCACCTCTATTTCTATTTCTATTCGCACAGGCGACTGCCACGGAATCGGTAACGTCACCGGTGAAGAAGTCTCCTGAGCGGTCACGCACATCGAGGTCATAGAAAGCGGCAGTCTTCGCTTCCGTTGCCACTATCAACACATTCGCCATTGCCGACTGCGACAGTCGTCTATCAATCGTGAGAATAATGTTCACGGTGGAAGAGGAGCTGGAGGATGCAGGTACAGATATACCCGCGGTTATAACAGCCGATATATCGCCTCTGTTTATTATTTGCGCATCACTCATAGGTACCGCAGTCATCATGCCCACCGTCTCCTCCGGGCTCAAATTCTTCGCCTTGAGGAACGAATCGAAGTGTTGGAATGCATCACCATCGAAGCTGGATGGCACCACCAGATTTACTATCGTTCGCGCACTTCTATATCCTCCATTGTAGAATGCAGAACTGAGCACATTGAAATCGCCGTGCACCGCTATATAACCACTTGCCTCTTCTATCTCTATCTCTGTCCCCATTTCCATCCCGCTCTTAGATTAGATTGAATTAAGTTAAGAAAAGAAAGGACAAATAAGTTTGACAATCTCGCATTTAACAAAATTTATATAACCCATACTTCTATTGCAAAAGTCTGTGCACTGAAGAATCATACCAATGGATCGGTGTGGACGTGGAGCTGTATCTGCCCGAAGATTGGTTTACAGCAGAGAAGGCGGGGTTAATGGATCGGTATTCCTGCTGAGCTGAAGTTCAATACGAGGATAGAGCCCGGCTGGAAGCTGATCCAGCGGGCGCATGCTCGCGGCACGACGTATTTATCTGGAGCTGAAATAATCATGTTATATCACAATGCCAGGAAAATATCTTTAATAAATTTATGCTAATATGACAAAGTTCAAGTTAGCATATAGTAGTAAATGAAGGATGCGGATTGAGATATTGGGCACAGAGTCATTGGGTGTGCGTGGTCTGAGCTGTGTGGTGGAAGCAGGCGAACGGAAGATAGTGATTGACCCCGGTGTGGCGCTTGGCTACAACCGTCATGGACTGCTCCCGCATCCCTTGCAGGTCGCTGTTGGCGAGGTAGTGCGACAGAAGATAATAAGGGCAATGGCAGATGCCACTGATATCGTATTCAGCCATTTCCACGGCGACCATGTGCCATTGGTGGATGCGAACCCGTTCCAGCTTAAAGCCGCCGCAGTCGCCGGTCTGTCTCAGGGTCATAGCCATAAACCCCGATTCTGGGCTAAAGGACCCCGGGGACTATCACAGCACATGCTGCATCGTGCACAGTCACTCCGCATTGCACTGCATGATGAGTTGAGGAGTGCGGAAGGGCATAGCGATGGCGTTCTGAGTTTCTCTCGCCCTGTTCCTCATGGACTGAGGGGCGAACACGGAGGGATGGTAATGATGACAAGAGTAGAGGATAGGGGGGAGGTATTCGTGCACGCATCGGACATCCAGTTGCTCGATTCCGACACCATATCCACTATTCTTGCCTGGCATCCAACCATCGTAATCGCTTCCGGACCTTCTTTATATCTGCCACATCTCACACAGAAACAACGTAATGCCGCATGGCATAATGCAATTAGACTCGCCAAGGGTGTGGATACCCTGATTCTCGACCATCATCTGCTCAGGTCGGAACGTGGTCGGCGCTGGCTGGATAATTTAGCCTCGGTTGTGCAGGGGCACTATAACCACAGGGTCATCTGTGCCGCTGATTTCATGAACAGGAGCCGAATGCTACTTGAAGCGTGGCGGCAGCGATTGTATGTGGAGATGCCCGTGCCAGAGGGATGGCATGAGGCTTATGCCCGTGGAGAGGTTGACACCCGCATTTATCGTGATTGGGCATGTAGAGCCGGAGCGTGCACAGCCGTGGAGATTTTAGGCTGTCAGAAATCGCTTTGCTCTTATTTTAAACATGGCAGTAGTTAATTAACATTAACTAACGATTGATTATCATTATGCATGAGGGGTGTGGTATAGTTGGCGTAGCTCTGGATGAGGGTGATGCAGCACTGCCGATATTTTACGCCCTGTATGCACTTCAGCACCGCGGTCAGGAATCGGCTGGTATAGCAGTGAGTAATGAAGAATCGGATGAGGATATACCATTGATGAAAGGTATGGGCTTCGTTCACGAGGTGTTCTCCCCTCATCGGCTGGAATCGCTGAAGGGCAATATTGGCATCGGTCATGTGAGGTATTCAACTACGGGTGCATCAAGGGCTGAGAATGCCGAACCTCTGGTTGTTGATTATCATAAGGGGCAGATTGCTATCGCGCATAATGGTAACCTGGTCAATGCCGCGGAATTGAAGCGCGAACTGCAGCGCGAGGGTAGAATCTTTCATTCCGACACAGATACAGAGGTGATAGCGCATCTATTGGCGAAGGAGCTCGTGCGTCATGACCCGATAGAAGCGATAAAGGTATTAATGAGGCAGGTTGTGGGTTCTTACTCACTGGTTATCCTGATGCGTAATTCATTGATAGCAATCAGAGACCCACTGGGCATAAAGCCCCTCTGCTTCGGCACGCTAAGCGATGATAAGGGCTTTAAGGGTTATATAGTGGCGTCAGAGAGCAGTGCGATAGATACCATAGGTGGGGATTTGATAAGGGATGTGAGACCTGGCGAGGTATTGATAATCCACAACCCAGACAGTGGCAGGGAAGTGGAGAGTTATCAATTGTATCGCGGGATAAACACTGCACATTGCGTATTTGAGTATATCTATTTCGCGAGACCCGATTCGGTATTGGATGGGAGACTGGTCTACGATGTGAGGCTGAAGATAGGAGAGCGGCTGGCAGAGGAGCATGGAGTAGAGGCTGACATCGTTTCACCCGTGCCCGACTCGGGCATCACGTTCGCCATCGGCTATGCGAAGCGTTCTGGACTGGATTATATGGAAGGCTTCATAAAGAACAGATATGTGGGTCGCACATTTATCATGCCCGATGAGAGTTACCGTGATACCGCAGTGAGGCTGAAGTTGAACGTGGTGAAGCGGAATGTGGAGGGTAAGCGAGTCGTGCTGGTGGATGACAGCATCGTGCGGGGCACCACATCCAGGCGAATAGTGACTTTTCTGAAGAAGAAAGGAGCGAAAGAGGTGCATTTACGGATCGGCAGTCCACCGATAATAGCACCCTGTTATCTCGGTATCAATACGCCAACGCGAGATGAACTGCTGGCATCGAACAGGAGTATGGAAGAGATCCGTAAATTCTTGAATGCCGATTCCATCGGCTATCTCAGTCTCCAGGGTCTGATAGACTCCATAGGGATAAGCATGAACAATCTCTGCCTGGGCTGTCTGAATGAGCGATACCCGGTTGAGATACCGGGCGAGGTCTGTGTAGCGAGGCAGTTGAAATTGTCACATTTTTAGTCTGATGCGGGCTATAATCGCATTCCTGACACGAATACCTATACCAGCGGGCAAAGAGTTGAGGATAGAGGAAGTGGCAGCCTTGAGTTATCTGTTCCCGCTCGTTGCTCTTATCATCGCTATACCCCTCACCATCATCGCCATTCTATTATTCAGAGTGGTAAGTCCGGCGATGGCTGCTCTGCTCACACTCGTCAGCCTCTATCTCATTACTGGTCTGATGCACCTGGACGGTCTTGCCGATTTCTTTGATGGCTTGATGGCGGGCGGTAGCAGAGAGCAGAGGATAAAGGCGATGAAGGACGAGAAGATAGGCATAGCAGGGCTGTTCGCCACTTTCGTTGTTCTTATGTTGAACTTCATAGCGATAAAGGAGATAATGGTGCATGATTTTAGCTATCCTGTATTCATAATAGCGGAGCTCGCGGCGAAGTTGAGCATGAATACCTGTATGCTGGCGGGTAAGCGATTTCAATCTGATACGGGCTGGGGGATGGGTGTGCTGTTTATAAAGTCATGCACGCTACGGGGCTATCTTATCGCCCTCGCTTGCTCTTTACTCTTAGCTTCTATACCCCCTATCTCACGTGCTTATCCACTCAGGGTCTTCAGTCTCTTCATCGGTATTATGGTTGCCATTATCATATCATATATCGGGGGTGCGAAATTCGGTAGGGTGAGTGGCGATATGATGGGCGCCTCAAATGAGATTGCGAGAACCGCAGTGCTCCTTATATGGGGTTCACAAATGACAAATGTAATCATTCAAACTTGACCTCTATCCTCTTACCTGTAATGTTTTCCAGTTCCTCTTGGAGCATTATCTCGTTCGCCGCCAGTTCCTTCGCCTGCGATTCTATACCCCGTCTCCTCTTTGCTATTAAATCATCTAAGCGAGTGAGTTGCCCTTTAGCTGCCGTGATAGCATGTTCGAGCCGCTCCTTCTCATTCGTTATCTCCAGCGCCGATAGTTCACGCCTGAGCTCCTCCGCCCTTGACGATAAAAGCTCATACCTCGCCCTGATGCCCGACATGTCGGTGCCGGAATTCAGGAGATGGTCTATCCATTTCAGTGCCCTGTCTCGCGTGCGTTCCTTAATAGCGTCCATCTCAAGGATTACTGCCCTTATAGACCTGAGATAATCCTCTATGTCCTCATTCAATGCTTGAACCGGTGATGACAGAATGGCTGTTATCGCCTTTCTTACAGCGGGTGAAAGACTAACCCGCCCGGACCTGTCCTGCTTCTTCAGCAGGCTGAGTGGCTTCTGTAAAGGAGTGAACAGATTATTTACATCGTGTCTTAGCGTGTTCAGTTCCCCCTCTATGGCTGTCAGTTCCGCTTCATACTCCTTTAGCCGTTTCCATTCCGCTTCTTCCTCCATCGTCCGTAATCTCCGCTCTGATAGCTCTATTTCGTGCTCGATGGCTGACCGCTCCTCCTCTTCCACGCGAATCTTCTCCCTTTCCGACTCTATCTCCGCCATCTGCTCCCTTATTGCATTTATCAATGCATGCACACGACTCAAATCCATAATCTTACTCTCCTTGCCCTTCATTGGCGCTACCAGCCGGTCAAGAATGTCTCTCAGCTGATTGAGATTGGCTTCAACCTCCCTGGCTTCGTCAGGGAACAGCGAGCGGACATAATAAATATTCTTCGATATCTTCGCCAACACCGATTCTATACTGTGAGAAGCCATCTTATGGAAATCCAGAACTGTGCGGTAGTCCGTCTGAGCGGGTATGACTATCTTATCACATAGAGAATAAAGGAGCTTTACCATTTTATCGCGGCTCAGGAGTCCTATTTTTGTGATCTGTGCTGGCATATCAGCCTTAGGCTCGGCATCACGCAATTCAGATACGTTTTGCCTGAGTTCCTCACGTTTATCCGCCATCTCTTCATACAGTGCCATCGTATTCGTGCCCATACCGCGGAATAGCGACTCAGAAACCTTCTCAAGCCATGTATCTATCTCATGGAACGCCACGATAGAGGGTATCTCAGCCCCAGCCCTGCCTGTGATTCTATTCAGCCACTTCATTCAACTTCACGTTCACACCGCATTACCTCTAAAAATTTAAGAGCTAATAAAACTGGCGTATATGAGGTCGCCTTCGCCTTCCAGTCTGATGCCACCACTCACGGTTGCAGGCACCAGCGCGGTCTCGAAGGTGTTCAATGGCAGTTCTGCCTTTGCATCACCGACCAGAGTTACATGCCCCCTTACACAGGTGAGAACGCCCGCATTCCTCATGTTTGTGCCCGGATTCATACCATTATGAACAGAGATGAGTTTCAAATCCAGATGTCTGCCCCGCAGATGCCCTCCTCCATGCTTCAATCCCCGTAGCACCTCAAATCTAAGGACATTTGTGGCATCATCCAGATGTAGCTCCCTGCCCCTGCCATAATCGTAGATTCTGAATGTCCTCTCTGACGCTGTGCTCACTTCATATACCTTTATACCCGCACCCAGGGCATGTATGACGCCGGCAGGGATGTGGTAGATATCGCCAGGTTGAGCATAAAACGAATTCATGTAGCTCAATATCTCGCCTCTTTTAACCAGTTCCGGGAATTCATCACTGCGGATAGAATCCCGAAATCCCAAATAAATCCTCGCACGCTCTCTCGCTTCGAGAACATACCACGCCTCCTCCTTGCCCATTACATCACCCATCTTGCGTGCATACCGGTCGTCAGGATGTACCTGCACCGAGAGGTTCTCATCTGCCTTTATTATCTTCACTATCAGCGGGAATTGCTCCATCTTCATGCCGAATATCTGTTCAGAGAAGAAAGAATTGAGTTCACAGAGCGTAAATTCCTCACCCTCTATATAATTTCGTGGTGAGGCGCACCATAACTCATAGCCCCAGGGCTTATTTATGATGAGGGGTTTGACCTTTATCGGGTGTTCAATTATATCCCTCACCCGCACCGGTTCCGCATCTGCCAGCTGTGCCAGCCGTTCATGTCTCATTCTGGCGGACTGCATCTCATCATCGGTAATATCCCCGGTCATCGCTGCAACTTCGCTCAGTGTATATTCGTTACCGGGTAGGCGTGAAGACCACCACTCCTCCTTAGGGCTGCTCTCCTTACCTATTGGGAACCTGAGCCTTATCCTGCCCCTCGCTGGGTGAAAGACATCCACCAGCACGCAATCAGTAAGCGCCAGCGAATCGCTATCAACGAGGTTATAAACAATGCAGTTTTTACCGCTTATTCTGTTCAATCTGGAATTGAGCACGCAGGCATCTTCGAGTAATGCGGTTTTCGCAGTTGCATTCGATACCACACTCCTCCTTATCCGTCCTCTCTCTATTCCGGAATTCACATAGATTGAATCCTGAATCTCACAGCCGTCAGTGGCGGATAGAAGCTCAACATTCAGGAATTTTCTCAATTGCGCACCCTCAGCCTCTTTTGTCAAAAGTCGCATCATACTGCTGTAATAGCTCTTATTCGTCCCGAAATCGAGCCAGATGCTTCGCTCACTTATTGCAAAGCTCCTTATCAAGTTCAGGTCGTGTGCCATCTCCCGCTTCAGCCGTTCCGCACGCTCCCGTAGCCATTTGTCCGCAGTAGCAGTAGCAGAGTCTGGGGAGCACCATAACTGCCATAACTGATCTGAATTGAACTTTCCCGCTCGCTCTTCAAGCCTGTCGCTGAAAGCATCCAGCAATCGCTCGGTCAAAGCCCCGCTCAGCGTGAATATACCCAGATTCACCAGCACATCACAGCCTCTGTGCCGCTCCATCTTACTCTTCACCACTTCATAGTTCCGTGTATCATCGAAATCAAGCAGTTCACAGCCTTTATCTCCGCATCTAACTATCTGAATACCATATTTGGATGCTATCTCCTCTGTTAACTCCGCTTTCAAGCCGAAGAGCATGACATGTGCAGAATGAGCAGATTCAATTATTGATTCGGGGCTATCAGCAATGAAGAGGAACTGGTCGCCCCATGTAACCATTATCCTGTGCGGGATAGAGAACCGCTGAAATTGCTTTATCACACCCTCAAGTATGGTCAAACCAGGAACATATATGAGTGCTTTGCCCTTACAGGTTCGTGCCAGCACGTTCCTCGTGCCTTCTCCCGCTGTGTGCACAATAAGGACACTTTTGCCGCGTTTCACCTCCTCAACGAGTTCTTTACCTGCCGCATTAGATGCGTTTTTTATCGCGAACAAAGTGCCAAGCCCATTGCCCGCTGGACCGTTCCAGCCACTCTCCGAGACGGGTATGATTACGGAGTTCTGGAGCACATCTTCACGCCATGGGAAATGCCCCAATCGCTTCGCCTCTCGCTCTTCACTGACCACTACCACGATATAATCAAACATAAAATCCAACCAATCAACTGTATAATTGATTGATACCCCTGATCATGGCATACATTGACGCGAGGACTATATCCTCGCTCACACCACTCGCCGTTATCACCCTGTCTCCCCTGCTCATCTTCACCACGACGTTCACGAGCGCATCAGTGCCGCCCGTTATGGCGTCCACATGGTATTCCTCAAGTCGCAGGTCGTTCATCTCCGAACCAGACATCGCCTTTCGCAGTGCATTTATCGCCGCATCCACTGGACCCACACCAACCCCCGCCTCCACTTTGTCCTCTCCGTCTATCTCCAATCTTATAGATGCCGTTGGATACACATTCTTGCCCGAGACAACGGACAAATCAAGTAGTTTTATCCTCTCCTTTCGCTCTATATGCAGTATGTCGTCCACAATCGCCTGGAAATCCGAATCGGTGACCAATTTGCCTTTATCTCCGAGTTCTTTCACCCTTGACAGTATCTTCTCCATCCCGGAGTCGTCAGCAGTGATACCCATCTCTTCCAGTGCCATCTTCACCGACGCCCTGCCTGTATGCTTCCCGAACGCAAATCGCCTCTTCCTGCCTATTAGACCCGGGTCCATAGGCTCATATAGACTCGTATCCGCAAGCGTTCCGTGCACATGCATCCCCGATTCATGTGTGAATGCGTTATCACCCATCAGCGGCTTGTTTGGTGCTACCGGCATCTTTGTCACGTTCCGCACCAATCGCGAAACTTCATACAACTTCTCCTTCACTATCCCGCTCTTCACGCCGTAAAGCAGGTCAAGCGCGGTGACAACCTCCTCCAGTGATGCATTACCCGCTCGCTCTCCTATGCCATTCACCGTTACGTGCACGACCTGAGCACCCGCCAGCACTGCAGCAATCGAGTTAGCGGTCGCCAGTCCGAAGTCGTTATGGCAGTGAGCCGAGATGGGCGTATTCAAATTGGTGATAGCACTGAATAGCTCCTTCGTTCGCTCTGGATACAGCACACCCACGGTGTCACAGAAACACAGGCGGTCAACCACACCTGCATCAGAGAGTTCGGTGAATAGCGATTTCAAAAACGCCATATCCGCTCTTGAAGCATCCTCAGCGCTTATTTCCACCTTCAAGCCATGCTCTTTCACATATTCCGCCGCATCAATCGTCATATTCCGCAGCGTCTCACGGTCTATCTTCAGTTTCTTCTTTATGTGGTCGTCAGAGACCGGTGCAACTAAATCCACCGTATCTACATCGCAATCAATTGCGGCATCAATGTCACCGCGCAATAGACGAGCGAAAGAGCTTATTTCTGCCCTTAAACCCGCTCTTGCTATTGACTTTATTGCCTTTCGCTCACCTTCGGAGATGATTGCTGTGCCCGCCTCGATGATATCAACCCCGAGCAGGTCAAGCTGTTGTGCGACCTGCAGTTTCTGCTCCGGCGTCAGGGATACACCAGGGGTCTGTTCGCCGTCACGCAACGTGGTATCCAGTATCTTCACCGTTTTTACCGCTCTCGCATCTGGCATGGTCATAATATAATCTAAATTTAAATAAGTTCATAAAAAGAATTTGATAGATGCTGCTGAAGACGCTTACACTGCGGAATTATCGCAAATACAAGAATGCATGTATAGAGTTTCCCGATGGCGTGATAGGAATCATTGGACTGAATGGAGTGGGTAAGACGACACTGGTGGAGGCGATAGGCTGGGCTATATTCGGGCATTATGCCGCACGAACAACCAAGGAACTGATAAAACGCAGGGGTGCATCGCCACATGAGCCATGTCAGGTAGAGCTGGAGTTCGAGCTGGGTGGCGACCACTATAAAGTGATGAGAGAGATGGCGGGAAAGAATCTGGCGCCGAAAGCGAAGCTCGTTATTAATGGTGAGGTCATTACAAGCAATGCGGAGGAGGTGACGGCGGTGCTGGAGCGTAAAATGGGCATGGATTACCAGTCATTCTTCACCTCCGTCTTCGCGCGGCAGAAGGAGTTGAATGCGCTATCGGCAATGAAGGCTGCGGAACGAAAGAAGCTCATGCTGCGTATGCTCGGCATAGAACGGATAGAGAACAGCATACAGGCGCTGAGGGAGGATAGAAGGGGGAAGGAGAAGAAGATAGAGGGTATAAAGGCGGCGATTGTGGATAAAGAAGGCAGGAAGAAGATAGATTTGCTTCGGGCGAAGATGGCGGAGCTGGACAGGGATAAAGAATCGCTTATACAGCTTATAAAGGAGATAGAGTTGGAGAAGGAGGAGAAAGAGCGCGCGGTTATGGCAACGAAGCGCGAGCTGGAACTTGCAACCGGGAAATATGAGAGATACGTGGAGCTGACCAATATGCTGGGCGAGCGAAGGAGCTACCTGGAGGACGTCCGCAGGAGCAGGGAAGCGAGTGAGAAGGAACTTGCTGAACTGATTACGAAACAGAAGCGACTTCAGGCTATACAGGCGGAAGAAAACCGGTATTTCGAGTATAAGGCGCGCAAAAACGAACTGGAACTGCTACGGAGTCGCTACCAGCAGAAGATAGAGCTGACAAGGCGGCAAGAGAAGACCGTGCAGGAGATAAATCAGCGAGCGGCTCTAATAAAGGAGCTGGAAGCTAAAATAGCGGAGTTCAGGGGTGTAGAGGATTTATTCGATGCACGGATGCGGCTCAAGGACGAAATGGAGCAGTTACGTGACCGGTATCGCCAAAAAGAAGAGTTGATGAGGCGAAAAGAGCGAGCGATGCGTGAGATAAAGGGCAGAGAAGCTAAGATCGGGCGTTTAAAGGATGATAGGCGCGTGTTTGAGGATGCCGATGCGCAACTGGAGGCGGTGAAGGGCAAGATAGAAGAGCTGAGGCGCGATAAAGAGCGGTTGCATTCCGAAATTGGCGGCTATAAAACGAGAGCAATACAGATTAAGCGTGATATAAAGGCGAGCAGGGAGAAGATAGAACAGATAAAAAGGCTGGGTCCCGGGGGTGAGTGCCCGCTATGCGAGCGGCAATTGGGGACGCATTACGAGTTCTTGATAAAGAAACTGGATGAGGAATTGAGAGCCAGGGAGGAAGAGCTCTCTACGGCATTCAAGGATTATAAGAAGAAGAAGCAGGAACTTGATTCAAAGGGTGAGCTTGAGGAGTCGCTCACGAAGCAATTGCAGGGGCTTGAGAAGCGTGTGAACAAGCGAAGGGAGCTGGATACGAAGATAGAGCAGGAGAATCGTGAATTGGATAGCTGGCGTGAGGAATTGGATGCGATTTCAGCCGCTTTGAAGCCTTTAGAGGGTGTAGAATTCGATGATAGCCGTTATAAAGCTGTAATAGCGGAAATAAATGAGCTTGAGAAGCGTGTGCGAGCAAAGAGGGAGTTGGAGGTGCGGATGGCACACGAGGGGCGTGAGTTGCAGCGCTGGCGTGAGGAACTGGAGCATATAAGGAGCGATTTGGAGTCTGTTGCCGATGTTGTGTTCAATGAGAATGAATACAATAGTGTTACATCGGAATTAAAAGAACTTGAGCGGGTATATCACGAGATAATAGGGTTAAGAGCCGAGATAAAGAGGATAGGGGCGGTGAAGTCCAGCATTCAGGAGTTGCGTGATGAGGAACGGAAGATTGTGGGTGAGATAGCGGCATTACAGAAGCAGGTGGAGGAGCTGGCATTTGATAAGATGGCGTATGTGGAGTTGAAAGCGAGGTATGAACGCGAGAGTGAGGGTCTGAGCGAGGTGAAGTTGAAGCTCATGGGTAAGAAGCACGAATTTGAGAGCGTGTGCAGGGAGATAGAGCGTGTGCGGGCGGATATAGAGGAGCAGGAACGGTTAATCAGGGATAAGGAGCGTGAAGAGGAGGATATAATGTATTTAAATCTGCTTGAGAAGATAATGAACGATTTCAAGCTGTATATGGTGGGTATGATACGTCCATTGCTCGCGGATTATGCATCGGATATGCTGAGGCGGCTGACCGATGGCAAATACAGCAGGCTCGAGCTGGATGAGAATTATGATGTCTTCATCTATGAGGACGGGACTGCGTATGAGTTGAATCGGTTCTCGGGTGGTGAGGAGGACCTTGCGAATCTCTGCCTTCGACTGGCTATCTCCGCAGTTGTAGCGGAACGAAGTGCGATTCAAACCAATTTCATCATTCTCGATGAGATATTCGGCTCGCAGGACGTGCTCCGGAAGAGGAATATCGTAACGGCATTGCGTGAGCTGTCAAGGAAGTTCAGGCAGATTCTGCTTATTACGCATATAGAGGATGTGAAGGATTATATGGAGTATGTGCTGAAAGTGAGTGAGGATGTGGACGGTGTGAGCATGGTGAGGCTGGAAGGGTGATAACAACAAGATAACAAGAGACAAATCCCAAATAAAAAGAAGGTAAGCGCAATGACAAAAGGAGCGATTATCGAAGCTGATGCGAAGAAAGTGGCGGAAAAAGTCATATTGGCAGCGAGAAATGCCGATAACGAAGAAGACCTCAGGATTAACACTGAATTTATCCTGAAAAATGTTCTTGGACGACTCGGTATAGCGAGCTATGCGAGTTATGAGTTCAGAACCGGTAAAAAAGGCACATTAGTTGAAGGAGGAGGTAGGATTGATGCGCTCTATGGCAGGGTAGTGATAGAATATGAGAGACCCGGTACTTTTGAACATCCTTCGGGCTTTAATCATGCAAAGGAGCAGGTGGTTGACTATATTAAGCAATTAACACCATCGGTTGAGGAGTATCAAAAATATTTCGGCGTGGTTTTAGATGGGACGAAGATAGGTTTTGTCAGGTTCAGGAGGACCTGGCAGTCTGATGGTCCATATCCTGTAAATGAGCAGACAATACTTACGTTTCTGGAGGCGCTCAGAGGATTAAGGAGAAAGGCGCTCAGGGTGAAATCGCTGAACAAAGACCTCGGAGCAGGAAGTCCAATAGCTAAGACGCTTGTAAGAGTTCTTTATGAAACATTGAACAGAAACAAAGGGCATAATAATAGGGTAGGAGTGCTGTTTGACGATTGGAAGCGTGTATTTGGGCAGGTTTGCGGCTATTCTCCAGAGAAAATAAAGGGATTGGAGAAAGCATACGGGCTAAGCGGAAATGAAATAGATTATGAAAGGCTTCTCTTCGCAGTGCACACCTATTATGCCCTTGTGATGAAGTTACTGGCGGCAGAAGTTGCAGTTTCTTCCGGCGATAGTTATCTTCAGTCGTATTTGAAGAAGTTTGAGGATGCTTATCATCGTGGGCATGAGGAGCTTATGAACATCCTGCGGGACGTTGAGGATGGGGACATATTCTCAAGTGCTATTGGAATAAAGAACTTTCTGGAGGGTGATTATTTCGGGTGGTATCTGGATGTGTGGGATGAGCAAATAGGGGAAGCGGTGAGCAAACTTGCGAAAACACTTTCCGAATTTGAGCCTGCGACACTGGAGCACGAGCCAGAGGAGGCAAAGGATTTGCTTAAGCGACTGTATCAATATCTTGTTCCAAAGAGGATAAGGCATGACCTCGGCGAGTATTACACACCGGATTGGCTTGCGGAACTCGTCATTTCGGAAATTGGATATGATGGCAACTTGAATAAGAGATTTCTTGACCCCGCATGTGGCGGTAGTCTCCCTTTTAAATGTTGTTAGATATATAGTAGTATAGATAATAGTATA
>JAGGRS010000149.1 GCA_021159475.1 Candidatus Methanophagales archaeon | reverse complement strand
AGAATATGCAGGTGATTATCAAGAAGGGGCAGGAG
The DNA here is from genome assembly GCA_021159475.1 of Candidatus Methanophagales archaeon. GTDB lineage: Archaea > Halobacteriota > Syntropharchaeia > Alkanophagales > Methanospirareceae > G60ANME1. The sequence goes on along the minus strand of JAGGRS010000149.1, from coordinate 17,199 downwards.
ATAAAGGTGATGAATATGACAGAGCAGGTCGCGGGCGGACAAGGCAGGAAGTTGGGGACCGCATACCGGCTGACAACGGGTGAGGTAATATACGTGCCGGAAAATGCGACAGAGTAGAATTAACTGACCACAACTACAAGCAAAAAATTTCTTTCTCGCTGGATATTCCACAATTTTGTTAGCTATCTGGGTCATAACTCTTATGCTGAAATTGAAAATAGAAAGTTTTATATGCCATTTCCAGGACTACCTCCCATTTGAGGTAAAATGAAGAATAAGTGCATGCAGTTAGCTGCTGGGTTGGTATTGGTGTTGTTCATGGCGCAAGTGTTTGTGCCGTTGGGGGTTACACGTGCGCAGCCTGGAGAGGACTCCACAATCGTTACGATTCTTGCCCCCAGCACGCAGACCGGCGACGGCGGAACGTTTACTTTCATCAATCTCCCTGCGGGTACCTATACACTCACCGCATACATGGAAAGCGGAATGGGCAATGCTCTTGGCACTGTAACAGTTACATTGGGAGAGGGTGAGCATAATGGGAGCGTGGTAATTAACGCAAGCGTGGCTCAGGCTACCGAGGAGGCATTAAAAGCTGCAAAGAACGCTACCGTTTCTTACAATTCTTCAGCACCACCCGGCACCGGGTCTATCAGCGGAAACGCAAGAATCTTAATGGGTCACACTTACGTGGGCGTCCCGGGCATAACTGTTCTTATCACGGGTTATAATGGTACAGGCAGTTTAGAAGAATACGCCTATATGGAATCCGCTCCTGCTACGGTAACCTGCGAGGGCGGCTACTTCCGATTCAAGAACCTTCCAGCCGGAAATTATACACTCACCGGGTATGCGGCAGGAGAGAATCCAATGGGTGTGATGTGTTATGCAGTTGGTAACGTTACTTTAGAGCTTTCTGAGGGCGAGAAAATCAATGATGCAGTGGTGAGACTTGAACCCAGCGATGAGACTGGAGTAAATGCAGCCAAGGCACTGAATGCTAGCTATCTGAATAACGGTTTAGGTGGCGATGGGATGATAACAGGAACTGCGCTCATTCATATGGGCGAACACGGACCATACATGGGAATTGCCAATACCACCGTTGCTATTACCGCCTATGATGGTAATGGCTCGCTTGAAGGTGTTGAGGGGGTCAGGCTTGAATGCATCGAATCCCCTAAAGTTATAACCGACGAGAATGGGTTCTTTGAGTTCACCAATCTCCCCCCTGGGAGTTACACCTTCATCGCTCATAAATATACTCCTTCTATGGCTCCGGGCATGCCAAGCATCAACGAGACAGTCTCCTTTATGGTTAACCTCAGTGAAGGGGAACATTATTCTGCGGGAGAGATTCTCCTCAACACCACCGATAATGCTGAATTCGTAGCATCGCTTTCACAGCGCAAAGTGCTTTATGAACTCGAAGGCTCGGTAGGAAGAGGTATCGTTAATGGGACTATTCTATCGGCTGGCATGGGTGGTGTTCCATCTCCCACCGAAGGTGTGACAGTATATCTATACTCCTATGCTGGTGAAGGCTCACTTGCCGATGTTAACAAAGAACCGGTATCAAATGTGTTCGATGCACCAAAAGTGACCACGGATGCGGGTGGTGCATTCACCTTTACTCATCTACCTGCCGGGAACTACACGATAACCGCACTATATGAAAGTCCTTCGGGCATCGCAATCGGGAATCTCACTGTAAACATAGAAGCAGGTGAGCATATTAGCGATATTAAGTTGTGGCTAAACCGAAGTATCGACAGCAAAACCGCTAAAGCTATCAAAAACACAACTTACGTTAATTCCGGAGGTCCATATGGCACGGGTTCGATCTCTGGCATGGTGCTCATCGAGATGCCACAGGGATCTTCCAATGCGCAACCCGTGTCTTCTGCATTGGTTATCATAACCAGCTACACCGGTGATGGAAATCTTGGATGCGTAAATAGAGAACCAAAGATGGCGTTTTTCTTTTTATCTGATGCTGATATCTTCTTGACCAAAAAAGCGGCAGAAAATATCGGGCTGAATATAAGCGTGTATAATAATTACAGAATTCCTCCAGACTTAAATCTAACAACGTATGACGTGATATTTGCAGATCGGTTGGTCACCGAACCTATACAGAACGTAGTTGTGCCAATACTCGATGCAGCGAAGGAGAACAATGTATCGGTAATATGCACCCACCCTGCTGAATTGAGCAATATTGACCTTGCTGAGCACCCAAACATCATGCAATACTGGAGTAGCCGTAACATCAGGAACATGGAGCGACTCCTGGTTTATCTTGGTATAGAGTTCTGTGGCTTGGATGGTGTGATTGAAGAACCGAGCGTTATCCCTGAGGAGGGTATCTACCACCCGGGTGCTGATAGAATCTTTGAGAATTTGACCGAGTATCTTGAGTGGTATGAAAACGATACAGGCACCCATCACGTTTATAATCCAGATAACCTGACTATAGGGATCGTATTCTGGAAGGAACGATACGGGACCGGGGAGACTGGAGTGGTGGATAAGTTTATCGAGACAATAGAAGAAAGAGGAGGGAATGTAATCGCTGCGTATCCTCCTTTTCTGTTATTTGAAGAAAATATAACCAAAATCTTCATGAAGGACGATGAACCAGCAGTTGACATCATGATAGACCTTGGGCTGGGCATGGGTCCTCTTTCTGTGATGGTAAAACAGCGTAGGTATCTTGAACTCCTGAATGTCCCGGTGATGAAATGTATAGAATTGTATTCTCCCATAGAAGAGTGGAAGAATGGAACCACAGGCAAGGGTCCTTATTTCAATATGCAGATTCCGGTAATGGAAATTGCGGGAGAGACAGAGTTTATTGTTGTCGGTGGCAGAGTGTACAACGAGACATACGATGTATCGCTTTTACAACCTATTAATAGTCAGGTGGAGTGGGCTGTAGACCGGGCATTCTCGTGGGGCAATCTGCACTACAAAAATAACAGCGAGAAGAAAGTTGCAATCATCTACTATCACCATTCGGTGGGCAATGATAGCTGCCTGGTTGCGTCAAATCTTGATGTTGCGCCAAGCATTGTGAATCTGCTCCATGCGATGGAGGATAGGGGATATACACTTGGTGATGATATACCGACTGACAAGGAACTGCTGGATTTGGTGCTGAAACAGGGTAGAAATATCGGAATATGGGTGCCTGATCAAATAAAATACGTGGCAGAGAACTATGATGTGGCGCTTGTGCCGGAAGATGAATATTTATCATGGTTTGAAGAACTGCCAGAAAAGAAAAGGAAAGAGGTAATCGAACGGTGGGGTCCTCCGCCTGGTGAGATTATGGTTTATGAAAATGAATCTGGCAAGTATATCGTGATCCCGAAGATTTCACTCGGTAACATTCTGGTCGCTCCACAGCCATCGCGTGCGGCAGAGCAGAATATGACCGCGCTGTACCATGATAAATCGGTGCCGCCAACGCATCAGTACATCGCATTCTATTACTGGCTGAGCCATGTGTATGGAGCCGATGCGATTGTGTATGTCGGCAGGCATGGAACTCAGGAATGGCTGCCCGGAAAAGGTGTCGGGCTGTCGGTAGAGGATTGCTGGCCCGCGATCCTGATCCAGGACATGCCTGTTGTGTACCTCTACGAAGTGGAAGGGATCGGCGAAGGCGTTATGGCGAAGAGACGAGGCAATGCGGTCATGATTGACCATCTGACACCTGTGATCGTTGCAGCAGGACTCTACGGGAATCTATCAAATCTTGAGCAGACTATACCGCTCTACGAGCAGGAGGAGAACGGCACACTCAAGAGTAAATATAGAGAGCAGATAATAGAGATGTGCCGCGATCTGGATCTTGATCATGATTTGGGCGTTGATCTGAATGAGATTGCTGCCGGCAACGAAACAGTCTTTGAGGAGTTTCTCGATGAAATGCATGATTATCTCCTCGAGATAAAGAAGGAGTATATGCCCTATGGCTTACATATTCTGGGTAAACCGCTTTCCAACGATAGTGTGGTCGATATGACCAAATCACTGCTTGGATATGAGTTCATGGATTATATCAAAAGCATGAACATCTCAGAGAACCAGACGAGAATGCTATTGGAAGAGGTGATAATCAATGGAACATCTCCGAAAGAGGCACAGGAGAAGGTGTTGGGCACATCGGAGAATGTTACAGAGCCGGCATCAGAAAACATGACTGTATTGGCAAGAACAACCGCTGATGAGAATGGAAATTACACGTTCTCTAACCTCACTGCCGGAAATTACACTATAACAGCGGTAAAATATATACCCGCAATGAATTTCTGGGTCGCAGGAAGTGTAAATATCAGTATAGATGATGGAGAGCTTCACAACGACATCGACGTATGGTTAACTTCCGGAGAGGATGCGAAGACGACTGCAAATGATATATTGAATGCAACGGTTAATTCGAGTGGTTTAACTGGCACTTCTTCGGTATCAGGCTGTGTACTTGTATCGGCAATGGGCACTGTAATGAAAATGGACGGTGCAACGGTAGTTATAAGCAGGCAGAGTTCAGGTGAAGAGGAACAAGAGGAGACCCCACTCACAAACTATTTGAATCTCGCGAGAGTTTACGCAGACAACCTGCGAGAATGCATGAATGAGATACCAAGAACGCTGGATGCACTCGAAGGAAAATACATCCTACCCGGACCGAGTAACGATCCAATCAGAAACCCGGACGCGTTGCCAACCGGGCGGAATTTCTACGGCTTTGACCCAAACATCGTGCCAACGAAACCTGCATGGGCGGTTGGTAAAGAACTGATAGATCAACTGCTCTCTCAATATTATAACGGAACCGATGAAAGTTATCCAAAGAAAATCGGGTTTGTTATGTTCTCATTTAATACAATGAAGGATTTGGGCGTGCTCGAATCTGAGCTCTTCTACCTGCTGGGTGTGGAGCCTGTATGGGATAAAAACGGGAACGTCATTGACGTTCGTCTCATACCGATAGAGGACCTGGGTAGACCAAGAATAGATGTCGTTGTCACCATGAGCGGTATATATCGCGAGAACTGGCCGCATCAGATCGAGTTAATCAATAAAGCGGTACGCTTAGCATCCGAATCGGATGATTCGCCCTACCACAGGAACTTTGTAAATGAGAGCACACAATCAACATATAACTGGCTGATTGAACATAACTATACCGAATCGCAGGCACGTGAACTCTCATTGATACGGATTTTCGGACCTCCGGATGGCGTGTGGGGTGTTGGCGGATTCCGAGGGGCAATAGGAGGAAGCGGTACATGGGAAAACGAAAGCACGCTTGCAGACCTCTATATCAGAAATATGGCCAATGTTTATGGCGATACGATCTGGGGCGCGCAATATGTTGACCTATTCAAGCAGAATCTCAATGGAACAGAGGTAGCGCTATTCGGGTGGTCATCACATTCCCATAGCGTGCTCGGCATTGATCATACCTTCGAGTTCTTTGGTGGCTTGAGCATGGCGGTTCGCGAGATTACAGGTAAGACGCCCGATATGTACATAAATAACCTCAAGAATCCGGACGGCGCAAGGTTAGAGACGTTGAGTCATGTCATCATGAGGGACTTGCGTTCAATGTACTTTAATCCTTATTGGATCAAGGGCATGATGGAACATGGTTACGCAGGGGCAAGGGAGATTGCAACGGTCATGACAAACCTCTGGGGTTGGGATGTTACATGCCCGGATGTTATAACCGAAGAGATGTGGAACGAGATGTATTCGATCTATGTACAGGACAAATATGACATGGGGCTAAAGGATTGGTTTGATGAGAACAATCCTTACGCAGAGCAATCTATCATTGCGAGGATGCTCGAAGCGATAAGAAAAGGTTATTGGACCCCCTCTGAAGACGTAAAGACCGCACTTGCTGAGACATATCAAAAATCTGTCGAGAAATATGGTGTAACATGCTGCCATCACACCTGTGGCAATCCACTCTTACAGGATTACATACAGGGCATACTTTCGGTTCCGGAAGAACCGCCAGAACAGCGGACATACTTCAGAACGGGGGGCGGTGGCGCTCGTCTTGCCGAAGCAGAAGAAGAGATGGGCGAAGGACTCGCAAATATGACCGAAACGAGAGGTGTGAGCAAAACCGGTGAAGAGTTGAAGAAACCGCCGGAGGAAGCGTCGGAGAAGAAAGGGAAAGTGATGAAAGAGGAAAAAACTGAAAAGCCATCACCCGCATTTCCTGTATCAGGTGCTCCGTTGATGGGGATAATAGCAGTGATCGTTGTTTTAGTGCTGATCGGCATAGGGTTAGGGCTTAAACGGAGGTAAAGGTAAGAAGGTGCGAACTTGCTCGAAGGGCAAAAATGAATAACAGGGCTGTTTATATCGGTCTCGGATTCCATAGCGATGTTGATGCGGTGGAGATAGAGAAAGCAATTCACGAGTTCCTGGAGGAGTTGGGGATAGGGCAGAACGAAGTTAAAGGTTTATGCACCGTGGATTTCAAAAATACGGAGGAGTTGCAAGAGGTCTCTGCTAAGTTCGGGATTCCAATACTTCTCTTTACGCGGGATGAGATAAACAGTGTGAATGTGCGGTCGAGAAGCGCGGCAATGGACGTATTTAACATAAAAGGCGTTGCAGAACCCTGTGCCATTCTGGGAGCGAACAGGAATAAATGCAAAATCAAATTCGTGAAGAGGAAATCATTCAACAGGAGGATAACACTGGCGGTGGTGCTTAAGGAGAGTGATTTAGAGTGAGGGAATAAGTGAACATGTTATCGGTAGTGGGAACAGGACCTGGTGCTCTGGATTTACTGACGGAAAGGGCGAGAGCACGACATCCGTATCGGCTGCATTACTCGGTGCACCGCTATCAACTGATTTCGCATTTGGAAAAAAGAGTTGCGGGACGCATAGCTTTTGCCAATACCGACCTTTCGTTTCTTGATTTGCTCGTGTTCATGACCAATGCAATCATAGAAGAATGGGATGAAAAAAATGATAGACCCTGTATCAGGGAAGGAATACCCGGAAGAACTCATAAAAAGAGCGGCGAAGATGAATAATATCGGTTATGATGCCTTAATCGAGCATATAAAAAAGGGCAGAGTGGTCCTGCTCGAGGATGGGAGAATCCTCAAACGAGGCTATACAACGGGAACTTGCGCTACTGCGGCTTCAAAAGCCGCCGCTCTTCTGCTCGCAGGTAAAGAAGTGAAAAAAGTAGAGGTTACAACCCCGATTGGTGTGAAAGCGGAGATGAACGTAGCGAGTTTGGATAAAGCCAGTTGTGCCGCCTGTGTTCGTGTAGATTCCGGCGATTACAAAGATGACACATTCAATGGAATGCTTATATGTGCAAAGGCGAGACGTTTTCCCGTGTTCTCTATAAGAGCGGGCAAGGGTATAGGGATAATAAAAAGACCTGGTTTGGGTAAAGTCGGAGCACCCGATATATACCCGCACATCTTGAAGAACATAGAAGCGAACGTGAAGGAAGTGCTGTCCGGTGGTGTAGAAATAGAGATTTTCGTGCCCGAGGGTGAGAAGATAGCGAAAAACACAGTTCTTCCAGCGGTGGGAATAGAAGGAGGAATACCCATCTTCGGCGCTACTGGATTCATCGAGCCATACACCAGGAATGGCTATAAGCACGTTATAGACTTCCTCGTAAGAGATATAAAGGACGTTATCGGGGTAAGCACAGGTGCTGCAAGCAAGAGGTTCGCTACCGAAAAACTGAATTTCCCGGCGGAGAAGATTATTGTTGCCGGTAATTTCGTGTGCTACGCGATAGAGAAGTCAAAAGCGAAGAGGAAGGTGATATTCACGATGCCCGCGAAGATTTGCGATATGTTAGATATTGATGCTCACAACCATTTCAATTTTGAGTTCAGCAGTGTCAGCGAGCTTGTTGAACGATTGAAGAAGATAGATTATGAACGACTGAAGACCTTCTTCGGCACTCTTGCAGAAAGGTTAGCACGGAAAACCGATGCTGACGTTTATGTGTTCGATGGCAGTGGTGAAATATTGGGGAGCTTTTCTCGAACGGTAAAAGATGAAAAGTAAAAGTCGGGTCGGGAATGGATGATAGTAAATTCATTTTTTCACCATCGCATCTCACGAAAACCTCTTCAATTTCTCTATTAACTTCTCAATGTCTCTGATGGCGACTTCTAAAGATTCCCTGTTCATCTGGTTCTCATAAAAGTTCCTATGCAAGCTATTTGCAACATGGAAAAAAGTTACTATCTCTTTATCCCCGCTCTCCCTTGAAAGCCCGCTTACAAAATCCCACAAACTGCCGTGCTTCTCTAATCTCAATCCCCTCTTAGCCGCCACCATCTTAACTGCCAGTGCAGCAGCACCCCACAGTTTTTCTGATACCTGAACTAAATCACCTTTATCTAAGAATTCCTTCGCATCTGCGAGATATTTCTCGCTTAAAGCCCGGTAGTGTTCCACAAGGTCCTCGGGATCTAACTCCTCGTTTAGACTGTTACGCACAAGCTCAACTCCTAATTCCTCAGGCAAATAACCTATCTCTTCTGCTTTCTCTCTTAATCGTTCCCCAAGCCTCTTTGGCAAAATAATACATGTAACTTCCATCTTCCATAATATCTTTATCTTATACGCACTTATAAAACTTTCCTGGGCTGTATGTCCGAGACCTTCGTTTTTGTTTCATCTCCGCAGTGCTATACTCACAACATCACCATCAGCGAGCACATGCGTGAGCCCCACACGCTGCCCCGCATACTTAACCGAGCGCCCCCAGACCTGAGCATAGCGGAATTTAGCTATGAAATCGCGATGAATCGCGGCACAGGCATCCGCAACAGTGGAGTATCGCCTCAAGACCAGTGGATTGTTCATATCGGGCGGAGCGCCCTGGGGCTTCATATATATCCGGATGAACCCCAGTGCGGAATAAATTCTCTCTTTTAGCGCTTCAAGGTTGATATTACGCCCGGCAGAGATGAAGACGGCATCGGGATAGCGTTTGCGGAGGCGCTCAAGCGTTGAAGGTTCTGCAAGGTCTATCTTGTTTATCACTGTGATTGCATCGAGATATTTGCGATTACCGATAACGGCATCTATGAACTCCTCGGGTGTGATTGGCTCCCTTATAATAACCTCAGCATTGTGTATCCTGTATTCTGCCAGCACAGCACGAATGAAATCCTCATCAATCTCCACTGTGGTCTCGATTCTTATTCCACCACGGCTCAATTTATGGATGCTCACATTCGGCGGTCTGGAATTGATTCTGATGCCGGCGTTATACAGCTCCCTTGCCAGTATCTCATGCTGCTTCACTGCGTCATGGGTTATATCAAGGATGAAGAGTATCAAATCGGCGTTTCGTAGTGCCGAAATGACCTCCTTGCCCCTGCCACGACCATAAGAAGCGCCCTGTATCAGTCCGGGCACATCGAGTATCTGGATGCGAGTGCCTTTATAATGAAGCGTGCCGGGAATGACCCTGAGAGTGGTGAAATCGTAAGAAGCGACCTCGGCATTGGCATTGGTTAGACGGTTGAGCAATGTGGACTTACCAACAGAGGGATAGCCGACCATAGCGACAGTGGCATCTCCTGCCCGCTTTATATCGAAACCTGCACCTGTGCCTTTACTGCGTCCCGCTGCTGCCTTTGCCAGCTTGCGCTCCCTCAGGCGTGCCAGCTTCGCCTTCAAGCGCCCGATATGATGGGAAGTAGCCTTGTTGTAGGGCGTTCTCCGGATTTCGTCCTCAATTCGTTTTATATCATCATCAATGTTGCTACTGCTCATATCGTCTCTACAAATCAGGTTTAACACGAGCGAGTTTTATCTCACTCACATCTCCGGTCACCGGTGTGAATATCACCACGCAGCCATCATTCACGCCCATTAATATCCCGAGACCCAGACAAGTCTTCCGTGCGTCAAAAAGCCCCGCCAGCCTGCCAACCTCAAATTGAGAATCACGAACCTTAATAGAAGGGAAGGCACGCCATTTCGCAGTTCTGAAATACCGCCGGTATGAATAAGCACGCATCTGCCGCCTATCCTCTCTCGTCCGCCGCACCACTCTATCGTCAGCGTGCAATCTTAATATGTGGATATTATTAAATAGCAGCCTGAGAATTGCTTCCAGTTCACTTTCACGCTCAATAGCGATGATAAGTGAGGGTTCTATCAGTGTTATCTCACGCAATTTGAAGTTACGGGCTTCTTCGCCCTCTATCCACCCTGTGGAGTCCACGAGGATAATATCGGGGTTGAGTGCTTTAGCATCATGGACAGCGGCAGCGATGCCACGCAGGCATTCGTTAGTGCAGCCAGAGGGAGAGGTATTACCGGCGAAATAAAGGCGCCAGGGCTCCACATCACAAAGGTTCATTATCCGCTCATGGAGCATTCCCATGCCTATACAGCAAGGAGGCCCGATGTCGCTCTGACCCACATCCGCATCAATTATTGCTACCCGCAACCCCCAGTCATAGCACATATTCGCGATCTCTCTCACTGTATGGGTCTTCCCCACATCCGTAGACCCGAGCATATAGACAATAGGCTGGGGCGTTCGCTTCAGTGCATCCTTCACCGCTTCCTTTATCCGCCATCCCCGGTCTCGGTTCTGGTTCATACCCTCCCTGTTCGCTCTTTGTTATAATTTCATACGACTGTGAAGTAAAAGGAAAGATGTTCTGGGAGCACAGATTTCATTCAAGGTCAAGCAGCCATGGCTCCTTCAGAGCAGCCGGGCAGTTTGCTCTTGAAGGGCATTCCCCACAGTTCCTGCTACTGCTTATACAACCTGCGAGCCTCGAATATGCAAGTGCAAGTTTTGCCCCTTCATGTTTCATGCTCTTTAATGAGCGTGCAGTCTCAATTACCCGCTTTGATATCTCCATCGGGTAATAACCACCCCACCAGACATTCTCCAAGCCACTCTTCTTCGAGACCTCCCTGCCTATCTCCTCCATCCTCGCTCTCGTCGGTCCCGGATGGTAATACAGGATATAATTTGGTCTGAAGGGTATGATACGCAGTGGCACCGTGGGGTCTATTGAGGCGATAAACTCCGCTATATCCTCTATCTCTTCATCATTAATTCCCGGTATCACTATCGTTCTGAATGCACGAATCCTGTCCCTACCGTTCCTCATCAGATATTCGGCATTGCGCAGAACCGGTTCAACTGGCGCACCCGTCAGAGCCCGATGCGTGTCATCATTGAACGCCTTTATCTCGAACGTTATATAAGAACAGAACTGTATAACCTGCCGGAGTGTATCCAAACTCATGAACCCATTGGTGGCGAATCCAACGCCCATCCCGGGCATCTTCTCACGCGCATGCTCCACCACCGCCTTTATGTATGGCAGATGTATTGTGGGCTCTCCGCCCGTGAAACTCATCTTGTCCACGCCCATTGCCCGCCCCTCATGCGATTCAATTCGCTGTATAGCTTCTGAAGCGAGCTCTTCAGGCGGGACATAGCCGCGATAGAACCAGCCACTGTCCGGATACTGCGATAGCCGATACGCATTACAATATATGCATTTGAAGTTACACCCGAGCATCGTCACCGAATAACTGCGGAGCACCTGGGCAAGGTTGCAATATCCCACTTCAGGAACGCCGACGCCGCAAACGCCCGGCTCGCCTCCCAACCTGTTGACACCGCATTCCCAGCTACAGAGCTTGCAATTCTCAAAAGCCTTTAGCCACTCTCCCATTCTCTCTTTATACTTCACTATATACTTCACTATAAACTCATCCCGTAACTTATATCTTGCACTTTATTATTTTTTACAGGCTGGAAAGCGAAATACAGGTAAAAACTTATTTAATACCAGCTCTTACTGGTTAATGGTGATGGGATAGAGATGATAAAGGAGGAGTTACCACCTGGAGAAGTGCCACCAGAGGAGATCCAGGAGACGAATATGATGGTCTGTGCGGCTTTCTCCGATATGTTCAAGCCTGTAATTGGTCCATTTGGGTCAAAGATAATGATAACGCAGGGAGCGACGAAGGTAGAAGCTGCAGACCTCGTATCAAGTAATGCTTACAGCTTGATAAAGGAGTTGAAATACACGCATCCAACTGCTGATATATTGATTACCGCGGGACTGACACAGGGCGAACGTGTGGGCGATGGCATAGCCACGGTGATGATTCTGATAGGGGAGCTGGTGAGGAGGGGATACGAGTTACGGAAAGCGGGGGTGCATCAAAATATCGTGGTTGACGGCTATGAGCGTGCACTTAGATTTGTGGAAGAGACATTGAAGGAGATGGCAACCACGGTGGATGTAAGAGACGAGGGTAGCACCGAGGTCCTGCACAATGTAGCGAAGACCGCTCTTAAGAAGAGTGAGTTCTGTGATGAGGATATACTGGCAGATGTGGTGGTGGAGAGCATCAGGCGATTGAGCAATGCCGCGAGTGAGAGCGATACCAGGGCGAGGATAGATGTGGATGATATCGCGATAGAGGCGAAGAGCGGCGGCAGAGTAAATGAGACGCGGTTCTTTGAGGGCGTGGTTGTGGACCGCGAAGTGCTGGACGCTCTACCGACAGAGGTGAGCGATGCTAAGATAGCGCTCCTCGACTTCCCGATTGAGCACCCGGAGCCGAAGGTAAAAGGCAGGAAAGAGTTACCCACAGGTATGCCTGCGCGAGAGCGAAGTAAAGCGGGGGAGACGTTAGGAGCACTTGACTTCCATGTGAAGCTCTCAAAGCCGTCGCATTTACGCGAGTTCCGTGATACGAGAGCGAGGCTCTTTGACGAGCTTGTGGACCCGATAGTGAAGTGCGGTGCGAATGTGATATGTTGCCGGTGGGGTGTGGACGCTGATGCACTGCCGAAGTTCCGTGATGCGGGGATAATGCTGATAAAGCGAGTGAAATTGACCGACCTTGAGCGGCTCGAACGCGCTACGGGCGCCAGGATAGTGAAGGATGTGAGTGACTTAAGCCCTGACAAGTTTGGCTATGCGGGTCGAGTGTCACAGCGAGAGGTGGGAGGTGACAAATACGTATTCTTTGAGAACTGCCCGCACAAAGCCTCTGCAACGATTGTTCTTAGGGGTTCCTCACTCAGGGTCCTTGAGAGCCTGGTGGGCGAGTTAAAAAGCGCTTTACATGCAGTTGCGCAGTTATTCGAGGATAACAGGGTGGTGCCGGGCGGAGCAGCGGTAGAAGTTGAGTCAGCCCATCGGCTGAGGAAGTTCGCACGCGGGATACCGAGCAAGGAGCAATTGGTAGTGGATGCGTTCGCAGATGCGCTGGAGACGATTCCGAGGGCGATAGCGAAGAACTGCGGCATGGACCAGATAGACACACTGACGAGGCTCAGGGCGGAGCATTTCAGTGGTAATATGAACGCTGGTATCTCCGGTCGCGATAAGAGCATAAAGGATATGTTCCAGGCGGGGATAATAGAGCCACTCGGTGTGAAGCTACAGGCTTTTATATCGGCAACGGAGGCAGCAACGGGTATGATGAAGATAGACGACCTGCATATAGCGAAGAGCGAGGTGGAGAAGGAAGCGGAAGACATAGAAGCAAGGATAGCGGGCAGGACGAAAGATTTAATAGAGACGGAGCGGAAACCGCCCGATTTCAAGTTCAAAGGCGGGAGATTGAGGTATCCGGGAACCCGTGAGGAGCCATTGAAGTCGGTATACAGGAAAGGGGAACCGAGATGGAGACCGAGATAGTTCTATGAGATGGTGAACCTGGATATAGCGCGTATCTTTGATGAGATTGCATCCATACTGGAGATAAAAGGTGAGAATCCGTTCCGCATAAGGGCATACAGGCGAGCAGCTCGCACAATAGAGACGTTAACACAGGACCTGAAGGTTATTGCGGAACGTGGCGGTGTGAGTGAATTAAAGAAGATACCGGGTATTGGCGAGGGCATAGCGAAGAAGATAGTGGAGATCGCACAGACCGGTGATTGCAAGAAGCACAGGGAACTGAAGCGAGAGGTGCCAGCCGGCATGCTTGAACTCCTGAAGATTCCGGGTGTGGGTCCCAAGACGATAGCGAAGCTGCATGAAGAGCTCGGGATAACGAGCATAGAGGAGCTGGAGGCGGCGGCGAAGGCGCACAAACTCGGAGTGATACCCGGACTGGGTCGCAAAGTAGAAGAGAACATACTCAAGGGTATAGCGCAGTATCGCCGTTATCAGGGTCGTGTATTGCTGTCAAAGGCGCTTCCATACGCGGAAACGATAGTGAACGAGTTGAAGAAGCTGGATGCGGTGGAGCGAATCACAATTGCCGGCAGTTTACGCAGAATGCGTGAGACAATAGGTGATATAGACATATTAGTGGTCTCGAAGCGTCCGGCGGAGGTGATGGATGCGTTTACCAGCCTGGAGGGCGTGGAGGATGTGATAGCAAAAGGAGATACGAAGTCGTCAATCGTGCTGAGGGGTATGGATGTGGACCTGCGAGTGGTGGAATCAGCGTCATTTGGCGCTGCTGTCCATTATTTCACGGGCTCCAAGCACCACAATATAAGGATACGGGAGCTTGGTGTGAAGCGTGGCTTAAAGATAAACGAATACGGTATCTTTCGCGGTGAAGAGCGGATAGGCGGTGAGAATGAGGAGGATGTATTCAAAAGTGTCGGTCTTCCATATATACCGCCCGAGCTGAGGGAAGACCGTGGCGAAGTGGAAGCGGCGAAGGAGAATCGGATACCGAAGTTGATAGAACTGAGCGATTTGCGGGGCGATTTGCACGTGCATACCAAATGGAGTGACGGGAAGAACAGCATAGAGGAGATGGCGAAGACTGCTATTGCGCTTGGCTATGAGTATATCGCCGTGGCTGACCACTCTCCCGCGGTTGGCATTGCGGGTGGTATGAACGAGGAGAAATTAAAGAGGAGGCAGCAGGAGATAGAGCGAGTGAATGCGACGTTTGATAATTTCAGGGTTCTGTCTTCTACGGAGGTGGATATAAAGTCGGATTTCTCGCTTGACTTCCCCGATGAGATATTGAAGGAGCTGGATGTGGTCGTTGCTGCGGTTCATTCGAAGTTCACACAGGATAAGGATACGATGACAAAGAGGATAATAACGGCGATGGAGAACCCGCATGTGGATATAATAGCGCATCCAACGGGTCGTGTGCTGGGCAAGAGGGAGCCATACGAGGTGGATATGGAACGATTGATGGAAGTGGCACATGATACGGGCACGGTCATGGAGTTGAATTCCTTCCCCGAGAGGTTGGATTTGAATGATGTCCATTGCAGGATGGCGAAGGATTATGGTGTTCCCATAGCGATCTCTACGGACGCCCATGACGCAATGCAGATGCGGGACGTGATAAAGTATGGTGTGGCGACTGCACGGCGTGGGTGGCTGGAGGCGAAGGATGTGGTGAATACGAGAGGGTTAGAGGAGATGCTGAAGATGCTGAAAGATGGGAGGTGAAAGATAAAAGATAAAACACGTGAATTATGTGGTGGCTGGTGGCTCATAGCGAGAATAAGTTTTCTTGAGTGGTGGCATATTCCAGAGCTTTAATATGAGCTCGTTTGGTATCTGTCGCATTGGCATCGGATTGTCTGCATTGGTGATGAATCCACTTGCCTTTGGTGTCCATTCGCCATGCCTGAGCAGTTCTGAGAAGATACCGCGCTTCACTTCCGACCCTGAGCCTGATTCACAATAGTTATCAATAAATGCTCCAATTACTTCTCTCTGGTGGCAGAACGGGAGTTTCTTCAGGGTATCCTCATAAAACCCGATATTCAGATGTGCGAGGACCTCAAAAACGGGTATACCCGCTGTGATGGATATATGCTCACGCAGGAACCTTATCTTCATCATCAACTCATCACGTGAGAGTTTAAAGCATGTCTGGCATCTGTGCAGAATCTCACGAGCGCCGGCAAAGAAGAGGTCAATATCTCGATATCGCAGATGTGCCTCGTCCAGTAGCTCAGTTCCATTTAAGCGCAGGCTTTTTAGCGCTGGGATCTCTGCACGCCAGATTGCATGCTCGAAATCTATAAGGTTGCCATGCGCATCTATATTACCCGGATGCGTGAAGCAATGATAAAACCCAATTTCATGTGCAGTCCTCAATATCAAGCCCAGTCGCGCAATTGCACGCTTCAGCAGCTCGATATGTGATGTGCCCTCCAGTGTGGCAAGGCGCCTCACCGCATCAAAGAGGTCAAGCCTGATAAAAGGTATGTAATCGTCACCCCAGCGTCTGAGAACGCCATAATGTATTATCTCACCATCCACATTCATATCATTCCCATTTATGAAAGGCGTTACTGTTATTCTCGTCTTCGCTCCTTCTCTTTCTCCTCCCCCTTCTCGCTTCTGTATCGCCATCCCAGCGTCGTGATACTCGGCGTAGACACCACCGATTCTGCTCGCAATTGCATTCAACGCCATCGCTTCTCGTTCTCCATGCTCCTTCAAGAGCATGCCCCGTGGCTGTCCACTTGCCGGAACTATCTCATTGGAGTATGGATAGACAAGCCCCTTGTATTCCACAAGCCTGTGGCTATCTGTAACGATGAAGAAAGCTCTCTGGCTATGCGATTCAAACCCTGGCTTTGGTAATAGCCTGTTTTGAATAATCGGCGGCAGGAACTCGGGATGTGTATAAGCCATTCCCGTCTCTGGGTCGAGATAAACACGGAACTGCGCTAATTGCCGCACCTGCTGCCATTCGGTCATACGATGCCCATACAATATGCTATCTCCCATCATCTATCCCATATTTCTAAAACTGTCTATTAGTGACTAAGGATAGCCGCAGGGAACTAAAAGTTTTCGCTCATCCCCGCATCTCATAGTATGGATACACAGGGAAAGGAGCAGCGAAGTATTTGTTCCCGATAGTTTTGGGTTACAACGTTCCGAGTGTATTGAAGTCGTGCGAAGAGTAGATTTATCAATTTTACTGACTATTTTGTAGCCATTCTTTCAAACAGCCTCTCATGGCTTGGGGCACTCACCAGTATGTCTAAATCGTTATCTTCCGTTTCCTCACCCCTTGCATAAGAACCAAATAGCTTTTCGGGATGGTATTCCTTCTTCAGCCGCTCGCTTATCTTTTTTAGCCGCTCCTCTATCTCTGGATTCATAACTCACCTCTAAACGCTTTTCTTAAGTGTGGCAAGGCGTTTATTAAGTTGCTTTTCAAT
>JAGGRS010000089.1 GCA_021159475.1 Candidatus Methanophagales archaeon | reverse complement strand
TTGTAACAACCGAGCAAGAAACGGGATGTTCAAAAGGGAGAAACTTTGACTACACATGATATCATGTTTTTATATAATGATGCCTTTAATTTATTTTAACATTACGATGAAATATGCGAGGCCTGATGAATTAGACGTTGAGCTAATACTCAGGGGGTTAAATACGTTTGACCCTGAGGACCCTGTGACGCATTACCAATTTCATGAGTATGTGTGAATCGAGAGTATTGATAGAGCGAAGCGGTAAGCATGAGTTACTGATGGAGGATGTAGTGCGAGTGGAGGTTGACGGCGATGATATAAAGGTTATGGGGATATTGGGTGAGACGCGCCATGTGAGGGGCAGCATAAAAGAGATAAATCTACTGAAGAATACGATATTGATAATATAACATTTAAAGTTTTATTCGTATTTGATGTCGGGATAGCCAAGTGGTCTAAGGCGGTGGGTTGCTAACCCACTTCCCCTCACGGGGAGCGAGGGTTCGAATCCCTCTCCCGGCGCTTATGTCTCTCCTAAGCCCGGTCATAGCCATATATGAGAAGATACTGAAGAGAGAAGTCCTGAATTCACAGATTGGTGTGAATCACATCCTTCTCGTATTGGATGAGAGTGACCTCCTGCCCGATGGGCGAGTATCCATGTCCATCTCCGATAACACGAAGGGTCTGAAACGACTGAAGCTCTTCATCAAATGGTGCGATTCGTTAAGGATAGATGTTATAAGTATCTATATAAGCGTAATTCGTGAAGGTGTGGGCAGGAAGCTGCTGGATGCGGTGCACCGGCATCTCAAGGAAGCGGTAATCGCCGCATTGAGCGATGTGGATGTGGGGGCTTCTATCGCTGTATATACCGATTCTTCCGCATCTGCCAGGTTCATCAACGGTAGCGGGAGAGGTGGGGTAAAGAGGATAAACGTCTCTATCGGTATGGGCGGGCGAAGCGAACTGACGAAGGCGGTAAGGGAGATAGCGAAGCATGTGGAGAGCGGTGAGATAGAGCCGGACGAGATAGATGAGAAGATGATAGAAGCCAACCTGATATTCAAATCAGAACCCGACCTCGTTATCAGGTCTGGTGCCACGCGTTTAACCGATTTCCTGATCTGGCAATCGGTCTATAGTGAGTTCTATTTCACCGATGTGAACTGGCAGAACTTCCGTAAGATTGATTTACTCAGGGCTGTTCGCGATTTCCAGTTGCGAGAACGCCGTTTCGGACGATGATAAGGCGATTCAAATGGACTGACCTGGATACGATAATGGAGATAGAGAAGGAGGCATTCCCGAAATCTCCTTACAGTAGATTCACTTTCTCTTACTACGCATCGGCATACCGGAACAACTTCCTCGTGTATGTGGTTGAGAATAAGCCTGTGGCTTACATCATCTTCTATTCCGATGGTCATATAATCTCTATCGCGGTAAAAAAGGCATACAGGCGCAGAGGTATAGGCACCGGGCTTGTTGACGAGGTATTAAAGAGAACGGGCGGGTATGCAATGGTGGAGGTGCGAGCGAGCAACGAGGTGGCGAAGAAGTTCTACCGGCATCTGGGATTCTCACTGTATACGATAATCCCGAACTATTATGGTGATGAAGATGCCCTCGTAATGACACGAATGCCAGTGCCGGATTGAATCCTTTTATCTTTGTGAGGTCTCAAACTATGACTATGATAGAGAGAACATTCCTGATGATAAAGCCGGAAGGTGTGGAGCGAGGGCTGATAGGGGAGATAATAGGGCGATTTGAGCGTAAGGGTTTCAAGATTCTGGCACTGAATCTCACGAGATTGAGTAGAGAGCAGGCGGAGCGGCAATATGAGGAGCACAGAGGTAAAGACTTCTTCAATGACCTCGTTTCTTATATCTCTTCCGCACCCGTCGTCACCTTTGTCATCGAGGGAGAGAATGCAATAGCAACAGCGAGGGAGATGGCGGGCGCGACCGACCCCAGACAAGCCAGACCCGGCACTATAAGGGCGGACTATGGTATTGACGTGCAGAGGAACGTGATACATGCCTCAGATTCTGAAGACTCAGCGAGGCGCGAGATAGCACTCCATTTCGGTGACCTTGCGAATGAAGATGAATAGTCCACCATCCGGTATCCAATGCTACAGATAGCATTTTATGGAAAGGGCGGAGTGGGTAAATCAACGGTGAGCTCCAACATCGCCGCCGCGCTGGCTGAACGTGGCTTATCTGTATTTATGGTCGGCTGTGACCCGAAACATGACTGCACAATGAATCTACGTGGCGACGTTGAGATACCGACGATTCTCGACCTGCTGAGGGAGAAGGGAATAGAGCGAGTGGGTCTGGAAACGTTGATAGCGGGTAAGAGGATTGAACTTGAGGAGTTCATTTACAGGGGCTATGGTGGAATCTACTGTGCCGAGTGCGGGGGTCCGAAACCCGGATTCGGATGCGCGGGCAGGGGCGTCATCGTCGCAATAGACCTGCTCAAGCGATTGAATGCCTTCGATATACTGAAAACGGATGTGGTAATTTATGATGTGCCCGGTGATGTAGTATGTGGCGGTTTCGCAATGCCACTGCGTAAGGGTCTGGCTGATGCGGTGTATATAGTAACATCAGCGGATTATCTCGCCATATATGCCGCCAACAATATCTGCAGGGGCATAAGCGAGTTCGCAAATAAAGGCGGTTCACCACTCGGCGGTATCATCTACAATGTCAGGGGTATGCTCGATGACGAGTCGGTTGTGCGTGACTTTGCGAGCGAAGTGGGCTCTCAAGTCGTTGGTTGCGTCCCAAATGCGCATATAATTGCGGAAGCGGAGATAGAGGGCAAGACGGTGATAGAGAAATCGCCGGAGAGCGATATTGCCAACCTCTTCCGTGAGTTGGCGGTTCGGGTCTATACAAACCGGTTGACCTCTGTGCCCAGACCTCTGCCTCCGGATGAGATGAGGCACTTTGGACAGCTAATAAGGAAGAGAACGAGGGAGAGATATATGGATGGGTGAAATAATCCGCTATAATGAAGAGTATAGAAATTTTTATTTATCGCATGCAATCAATAAATAATAGGGGTAAATAGAAGTAAGAGAAGATATGTCAGAGCAAGAACAAGAATTGAAAGATGCTGATGAACTCCTTGCTGGCATAGAAGTGAGGAATACAGAGGAGATAGAAGTACCGAAGTTACTGATAGACCAGGTACTGGGTCAGGAGCACGCAGTGGAGGTGATAAGGAAGGCGGCGAAGCAGAGGAGGCATGTGATGCTGATAGGCACTCCAGGCACCGGCAAGTCCATGCTGGCGAAGAGTATGGCAGAGTTACTACCCAGGGAGGAGCTACAGGATATACTTGTATATCCGAATCCAGAGGACAAGAACACGCCGAAGATAAGGGTTGTGCCCCGTGGTAAGGGCAAAGAGATAGTGGATGCGCAGAAACAGGAGGCGCTGAAGCGTGTTCAAATGCGAAATACCTTCCTCATGTTCACCTTCCTCCTCATCATGGGGCTTGGTCTCTTTTATGCATTAAGACCCGGTGGTAGCATAAGCACCTTCTTCTGGGCTGTTATCGCCGCCGCTGTCGTTCTCCTCGTGTTCAGATGGATGATGCCGAAGGAGGAGGCGATGATTCCGAAGCTGCTCGTATCCAATTATGGGCGTGAGACTGCGCCATTCGTTGATGCTACCGGCGCGCACGCGGGGGCTTTGCTCGGTGATGTCAGGCATGACCCCTATCAGTCTGGAGGGCTGGAGACACCCGCGCACGACCGCGTGGAAGCCGGCGCCATCCACAAAGCGCACAAAGGTGTGCTCTTCATTGACGAGATTAACACACTCAGGATAGAATCGCAGCAGAATCTACTCACGGCAATGCAGGAGAAGGAATACCCGATTACGGGGCAGTCGGAGCGTAGTTCCGGTGCAATGGTGAAGACCGAGCCGGTGCCCTGTGATTTCATCATGGTCGCAGCGGGTAATCTGGATGCCATTGCGGGTATGCATCCCGCTCTACGTTCGCGAATCAAGGGCAATGGATATGAGATATACATGCGTGATACAATGGAGGACACGATAGAGAACAGGCGGAAACTTGTCAGATTCATCGCTCAGGAGGTGAAGAAAGACCGGAAGATACCGCACTTCGAACGGAGTGGTATTGCGGAGATAATAAGGGAAGCGATGCGGAGAGCGGGTAGAAAGGGGCATCTCACACTCGTGCTCAGGGACCTCGGGGGGCTGGTGCGCGTGGCTGGTGATATCGCACGTGCGGAGGGCGCAAAGTATGTTACTGGCGAGCATGTGCTGAAAGCGAAGACGATGGCGAGGTCGGTGGAGCAGCAGGTGGCGGATGAATACCTGGAGCGGCGGAAGGATTACAAGTTGTTCAGGACCGAGGGCTATGAGATAGGCAGGGTAAATGGTCTCGCCGTGGTGGGTGACACGGGCGTGGTGCTCCCAATCATCGCGGAGGTTACACCCGCGCAGTCGAGGGAGGAGGGGAGAGTAATTGCAACCGGTAGATTGCAGGAGATAGCGCAGGAAGCGGTTCAAAATGTATCCGCGGTCTTCAAGAAATTCACTGGTAAGGATATATCCAGGAAGGATATCCATATCCAGTTTGTGGGCACCTATGAAGGTGTGGAGGGCGATTCCGCAAGCATATCCATCGCTACCGCCGTTATATCCTCACTTGAGAATATACCGGTCAATCAGAGTGTAGCCATGACCGGCTCGCTATCCGTTCGGGGCGATGTATTACCCGTAGGGGGGATAACGCAGAAGATAGAAGCAGCTGCGCAGGCAGGTATCCGTGAAGTCCTGATTCCCCAGGCGAACCTCAATGATGTGCTTATTGAGGAGCGATACAAAGATAAGGTGAAGGTGGTCCCGGTATTGACGATAGAGGATGTACTGGAGCATGCACTGGTGGGCAAATTGAAGAAGAAGTTCATAGAGAAGATAAAAAGCTTCACTACCGGTGTGGAGATGAAGATTCCCGAGGGTGTTGTTGATAAGCGAATAATCAGGCATTGATGCGACTCCGATTCAGATTCAGAATGCCCGAACCTCGTCAATCCCCATTCGCTCGAGGAAGCGAGATAGCAGCTCCTGCCGGTAGTTCGCATACGCAATCCCGTCATCGGGGAGAGCAATAGCGATTCTACGGTCCGATAACTTCGGATATGCGTATTCAAAGACCTGTCTGACTTTATTTATCCATGAAGGTGGCTCTGATGTTATAAATACCACCGGCTCCTCACGCCACTCCCTGACATCATACCTGGATAGTGTATCGGTGATGACCAGGTACAGGCTATCGCGGTCTATGAGTATATCACCGGTGACGAACAGGAAATCCTTGTTCATCTTAAAGCCGCTGAAATACCCACTGAGCTTATCTATATCCCCTTCGGGCATCTCATGAGCAGCCAGCACCTCCTTCCATTCCTTAGATTGCCTCTTTGACAACCCTATGAGTATCCTGATCTCGTCCTCCACACGCTTGACGAGGGGCATCTGAAAGAGCTCTTTCTCCCTTACCTCCGCCAGCTTCTCCCTCGCACGCTTCAGTTCTGCCTCACTCTGATTGTATAACCGCAGGAATTCACGACCTTGTTTCTGCGCATAGATACAGAGGTTATCGGTGATGAATTTCTGCTCCAGTGTATGGAATACGGAAGGGGAGAACCAGTCTGATATCTCCTCCTCTATCAGTCGGTACTGGGTATAGCCCGGGATTCCGTGTATATTCACCTTCAATAGCAACTCTATCATCCTTATCGCTGCTTTATCACCCGCTTTTATCATTGCATCCAGATAGTCAGATAGTGGCTGAGGCGCCGTTACAAAACTGGATACCACTTCGTCGAAGACGGTCTCGTAGCCCGGGCGGCAGATATATTCATCAAAAGGTCCACGACCCAGTATCTTCTTCAGCCTCAACGCTCTCAATAGCGTCTTACAGTCGCTACCACCACGCAAAGCACTGAAGTTCCTGGCAAGTGTCTCCTCCGATGAATAGTCTTTCAAGAGATATACAAGGCGGAGCAGTGTCTTTACATCTTCACTACCCCCCGCCAGCTTCAATACCTGGTCTCTGTATTCTTCCGGCGTTATCGCTACCCTCATCTCCTTCTTCATCTCTACTCTCATCCCCTTCTCTCCCTCCTATCCTAACAGCCGCTCAACAAAGCTATTGGCATCAAACTTTTCTAAATTTTCGTAACTCTGACCGGTACCGAGGAATATTATAGGTTTGGATGTGGAATGAGCAATGGAGATAGCAGCCCCTCCTTTATCGTCTATATCCGCCTTCGTCAATATAGAGGCATCAATACCGATGAGTTCATTGAATCGCTTCGCACGCTCAACCGCGTCATTGCCCGCAATCGCCTCATCCACAAAGACCACCATGTCCGGATTCGTCACACGGCATATCTTCTTCAATTGCTCCATCAGATTCACCGAGGTATGCATCCGCCCCGCGGTATCAGCGAGAACCACATCTCTTCTATTCGCCTTCGCATATTTCACCGCATCGTAGACGACCGCTGCGGGGTCTGCACCATACTGATGCTTTATCACCTTCACACCCAATCGTGATGCATGTTCCTCTATCTGCTCGGTTGCACCCGCGCGGTAAGTATCCGCAGATGCAATAACCACTGAATACCCGGCATTGAGCAATCTCTTCGCGACCTTCGCTATGGTCGTCGTCTTACCTGTGCCATTTACACCCACGAATGTGATATTGAGGGGCTTTTCCCCAGACTCAACGAATGCATCAAAATCGAGATTATTTGTGGAGAGAATCTTCAATAATGCATCTTTCAATGCGTCTTTTACTACCTCCGCGGTATTCCCCCTCTTTACTCGCTTCCCCAATAAATTCGCCTTCACGGTAGAACTCAGTTCTTCCACCACCGTTAATGCGGTATCGCTCTCCAGGAGTGCCATCTCCAGCTCCTCCAGCGACTTACTCAGGTCTTTCTCGTCCAATACCGTCTCACCGCTCAGCGTCGCCTTTCCCTTCTCTATTATTTTATCCTCAACGGCTCTGGAGAAGCGCCTGAGCTTGTTCTTCAACCGCTCAAACATTTCGTTAAACTAACCTATAATCTAATTATACCGTGAGGAAATAAAAGATAAAAAAATTAAAAAGGGGTATTCTTCCCCCTATTCCCTATTTCTATCTTATATCTTATTCTCCCACAGCCTCTATAATATCTTCTTTCTTCACCGTCTTTCGCCCCGCATGCTTGGCGAGACTCACCGCTTTCCTGGCTATCTCTTCCGCTTTCTCCTCTAATATCTCCGCCAGCGCTTTACTCGCCTCTTCACTTACTCTCTCTGCCCCCGCGTTCCTCACTAACCTGGTTATAGGTGCAATAGGCAGTTCAGCCATTTTCATCACCATGATTACATAATGGGAGGGTATATATAAGCTTTTCGGTCATCCACCCTCTATGATGTTATCAAAACCAGTGTCCCAATGTCTTTTGCCCCGCATCTTCAAAAGATGAGATATCATAACCAAAAAGTTGGAGCAACCTGTGCGCAACAGGTATTATCTGATGCTGACTATAATAAGCGGTATCAATCTGATATCTCCTGCCATCCGCGCATATCTCATTTCCGGAACTCTCCTCTATTATATCCACCGGGAATGCGCGATCGCTCATCTTCCCTGCACCTTTTATTATTATGTATGGTATCTTCGAGCCGATGTCGTAGTCGATGGAAGCGGAAGCCAGAGCTCGCTCCGCCGCAATCACATGCGCCTGTTTCGTCTCATAGCCACTTATCCGCCTCGTGAGGGTCTTGTAGATTATGAGCTTATGGAGTGGTATCTTACCCTCTTTTAGCTCCTTTAGCACTTCTTTAACATATTTCACCGCGGCTTCCGGGTCTTTTCCCCTCAATATCTGCTCTATCACTCTGGTCTGAACCTCCTTCGCCAGCTCGCACCAGTCGCCCCGGCGCACCTCCAAACCACGCACCACAATCTCGTCCTGTTCTGTGAGAGCGGCGTATCGCTTCTTCTTACCGGTGAAGAATATGGCTTTGAAGAAGTTCTGAATCTCGAGTTCAAGCGGGAATTCCCGCGATATGAGCTCCGAGACCTCCTTCGCCTTCGCCATCAGCGTATCCCTGTCACTACCCGGTAATTTCACAAATATACTGTCGGTATCGCCATAAATGACCTTCAAGCCGAGCTCTTCCGCAAGATTCACCGTGCGCTTGATGAAATACCGCCCCCACGCAGCGGTCGCCTCTGCGCATTCGCGCTTATAAAATTTGGCTGCACTCCAGCCGGTATAGCCGTAGAAGCTATTAGTGAGGATTTTGATACTCTGCTGCTGTATATCAAGCAGCCGGTATTCAGGGGATTCCTTATTATAGCGCTTCATTTCGGCTTTTAGCCGCCTCCGCCGCGCAATAAGGTCGCTCATTATGCGCTTGAAGAACCCATCAGGCTCTTTCCTGAACGCATGACCCACCTCGGGCGCGATAAAGACGTCCTCGTGTGTCCCCGCCCCCGACTCCACGAAGGTATCGGGCGAGATATTGAAGGATATCATGATGGAGGGATACATGGCGGAGAAATCGAGAGCAACGACATTCTCATGCAAGCCCTTCTCCGGTGGTAGAACGAACCCACCCTCGTAGGTCTTCTCACCGCCACGCTTCGGAGGCACGAGTTCACCCCTCTTGAACGCTTCAGCAGTGAGAAAAGCCTCCACCTGGCGCCCTCTGCCCATATTCGTCAGCTCGTCCAGTGGATAGCCGACCATCCTGGCGAGTTCTATCTGGAGCGGGAGCATCTTCTTCGCTATACCCAGTGCGCTCACCGCATCTGCCCTCGCATATTCGTATAACATGTGGCGTTCCGAGGGAGTGAACCAGCAATGGCTGATCTCTCGTGGCGATAAATTCACACGCTCATCTTTACGCATAACGCCGAGATATTCAGCCACGTTCTCCAGTGTCTTCACCTTCACGATGCCGAGGTCGCGTTTCACAAGTTTAAAGAGGTCCACATTCAATCTACCGGTGATGTTCACGCCCGGTAGCGCGCCCCCTCGCTCAAACTGTATGGTAGAGTCGTCTGCACCCATGCGGAGTCGAATGCCGTGCAGCCGCGCCCTCTCCCTTATGTACTGCCAGTCAAAGCTGTCTGAGTTGTAGCCAACGATTATATCGGGCTGGAACTCGGTTATGAACCGTAGAAAATCCGATATTATGCGTTTATCATCCCCTCTACTGTATTCTTCATCACTCATCACGAAGAGCCTGGACTCGAACCCATCATCGTGGCTCGGGCTCGTGTATGCCACGGATATAATAATGATGGGGTCTTTCCTGGGCGAAGGCATACCGCCATCAGAGGTAGCCATCTCGCAATCGAAAGCAAGGAGTTTAAACGCGGGCAAACCACACCCGTTTCCTATACTCTTCACTTCCGTGGCGATTATTCCTTCAGAGTAGCCCAGGTCTATCCTCTCTCCTTCCACACTCACCTTATCAAAGGGTCTCAACTGGCGGTCTATAAGATAGCGAATTGCAAACAGTATATCGGCTTCCAGCACCATGAGACCGAGTTTCCGCACCTCTTCTCGCAATATCGGGACATGTCTGGGATGCGAAGTGAAGACCTTCAGAACGGTATGATTCACACCGAGCAGTTTCCGCTGACACAGTTCCACACGCTTGACACCTATCGGCTGCTTACCCGCATTCGTGAATACGCGAATAGACTCTATCTGCTCCTTCTTATCTTCTATATCGTCTTTATATAAGGTTGAATCATGAGCGAGCGCATAGAAATAAGGCTCGAAGCTGCCATCCAGAGCGACGAAATTATCGCCTCCTTCTCCTTTACACCATAGTCTTATCACGGGCTTATCATCTTGCGTTATGTAATCTATATCAAATAGAAAACCCACTCTCTTCTCCATTTACTTTCTAATTCTAATAATCTTTTGATATAATATCTTAAAGTTTGAATTAGCGGATTGGTTCAAAGGGACAAAGGACCACTGGGGATGAAGACCATTATTATAGGTGGTGGGAGAACGGGCAAAGAACTTGCTGCTCAGCTACCGGACTCGGTGATAATAGAGAAGAATCCGGAGAAAGTAGCGAGACTGAAGGCTTTGAAGGTTGCAGTTGCGGGCGTAGAGGTGGTTATAGGGGACGGCTGTGATGAAGATTTATTAAAGCGTGTGGGGTTGAAGGATGCCACTACTTTTATCTCCGTTACGGGCGATGACGATGTGAACTATCGTGCCGCACGAATAGCGAAGCGATACGGTGTTCCACGTATAATAGCCCGTGTGGAGGACCCGGAGGACAGAGCGCGTTTTCAGGACCTGGGCGTTGACTATGTCATCTTCCCAACGAAGATGATAGCGAATCTCATTGTGGATTTGATACGCCCACGTGAGGATAAGGGTATAGGTAGCATAGATGTGCCATTCAAGAAGATTCTTGTTCCTATTCTGGATGAGAGCACAGTGAATAGGGCGTTCAAGGAGGCTCTGCTCGTTGCATCGGTCGCAAGGGCGGAGATAACCGTTGTCTCTTCTCCCGATATAGAGCGAGCGGAAATGGAGATGCCAGCGAGGGAGATGGGTGTCCGTCTAAGGGTTTTAATGGAGGATGAGCGGCTGATGGATATAATAAAGCGGCATCTCCACTATCGCGGTTGCATAATAATAGAGCGGGTGAAGGAGCATTTGTATTATCCAGATTGTATAATAATAGACCAGGAAGAAGTTGGATTTATGAATAGATTGCTCGGGCGGGGCATAGTGCTGAAACTGATAAAATGTGCTTCACGACCAGTGCTGGTGGCGAGGACATACAGATACTATGAGCAAATACTCGCTATTTTGGATTCTTCCGCAACATCGGAGTCGGTCGGCAGATACGCTCTCCTATTAGCCCATCTCTGTGATGCCAGGTTGCATCTGCTCATACTTGAGAATATACCAGAGCTGGTGGAGTGGATGAAGAGGATAGGGGAAAAGGCTAATATACGAATAATAGAGAATTGGATAGAAGGTAATCCGATGATAGAGGCGGTGAAGGAGGTGAAGAGTGGTAAATATCAGCTGGCGGTGATACCATGGAGAGGAACCGGAGTTATCCGGGCTGACCTGATAAGGAGGATAATAAATGATGCACCCTGCTCGGTCTTAACCGTTGTATAAGTATAAGATGATTATAAGTCCGTATATTCTACTGCTGACGATAGCGGGTTTTGCATTTGTAATACCCATTCTATCGGGCAGAATAGGCGTTCCTGCGGTGGTTGGTGAGATAATCTGCGGTATTCTCTTAGGCGCTCTGGGCTTATCAGTTGAAGGAGAGGGGCAGATAATAATAGACTTCTTAGCGAGCTTTGGGCTCATATTCCTGATGTTCCTCGTGGGTATGGAGATAGACTTCTCAATTATAGAGACGCGGGGTCCGAAGTCTTTCATCATCGGTTTCTTTATATTCCTCTTCACCATCGCCATTTCGGCATACCTGACGTCAAGACTGGGCTATTTCGACTCCCGGTATCAGTATGGGATATTTTCCGCACTGCTACTCTCGAGTTCCGCAGTTGGCTTGACGGTCCCAACGATAAAGGAGCTGGGGATGCTCAAGACCGATTACGGGCAGACGATACTGGTATCGGCATTCATTGCGGATTTCGCAACTGTATTGCTCATCACGGTATACACACTGTATCTACAGAAAGGTTTAACAATGGAGATGCTCATGATTGCTCTTGTGTTCATCCTCTTCTTCGCTGTGTATCAACTCGGAAAACTCGCGATATGGCATTATCCAGAGCGGCTATCGGCGTGGTTCAAGTCAGACCAGCCGTCAGAGATAGGAGTGCGGGCTTCCTTTGCTCTATTGCTCGTCTTCGTCGCATTATCGGAGATAGCGAATGTGGAGGCGGTACTGGGAGCTTTTTTAGCCGGTGTTATGCTCTCTCTCCTCTTTCGCGGGGGCACGATACTGGAGCAGAAACTCTATGGCATCGGTTATGGATTCCTCATCCCGATATTCTTTATAAATGTGGGTATGCAGTTTGATATGGGGGCATTGGCGAAGGGCGGGATTTATCTCATACCAGCGCTCATTAGTGTTGCATTAGCGGTGAAGATAGTGCCGTCATTTCTGCTCATTGTATGGTATTCAGTGCGGGAGAGCATAGCAGCGGGCATTTTGCTATCCTCTCGGCTGAGTTTGATAATAGCGATGGCTGCTATCGGGCTGGAACTGCACCTGATAGACAAGGCGATGGAATCGGCAATCATATTACTCGCACTGATAACGAGTATAATGTGTCCCACAGTTTTCAGGTGGATGCACCGGCATTAGCTAACTGATGCATCTTCATCCGTGCGATAATCTCGCATACTTTACATAACTTAGATGCTGAAGCTTCTCCACAGCGCTCACAGGTTAATAGCCGGCGTTGGTGCGCCGTAGACGCGGGCAAGAGCTCCATTAGATGCTCATAGCCGCGCAGCAGCGAATATTTTGCACCTGGATGTCGCATCTCAAACTCGTTCAGCATCCGCTTCACAGAGAATCGGAAAGAGAGTCTTGCATAAGGGCAGTGAGCAGTGAGCAGTGGTAGCCCTACGAGATATGCATATAAACCGATTTCCTTCTCCGGGATACTCCGCAGCGGCTTTATTCGCGGGACAAACTCGTCAATACGATGCATGTTCAGCCTTCTCAATCTCTCTATATCGCCCCTTATATAATTGAGCATGATGGTCTGGACCTCGTCATCGAGGTTATGAGCGGTGAAAACCTTCGTAATGCCCAGCTCCTTCGCTTTACGCTCTATCACCCTCCGTCTCAGCACGCCGCAGAATGTGCACGGCGCCTGCTCGAATCCTTTTGATACTATATCATCCAGTGTAAACCCGAACTCATGGGCGAATGAGTAAGTGAAGAGCTCCATATTCAGTTTCTTCGTGAGCTTTTCGGCATTATCCAATGTCAGCCTGCGAAAGCCCTTTATACCCTCATCCACCGCGATTGCAACGAACTGTAAATCCCTGCGGTCGTGAAAGAACTTATTCAGCATGTATATAAGTGCTGAACTGTCTTTTCCGCCACTCAGTGCCACTGCAATCCTGTCACCGCGCTCCACTCCCATCTGTCGCCTCAGCTCTTTCTTCACTTTCCTCTCTATATACTCTATGAAATGCTTCTCACAGAGATGAAGCCCGGAGTAGCGCTGATAGATAACAGCAGGTCTGTTGCAACCTCTTCTGCTGCATTTTATCTCTCCCATTCTATTTCCTCTGTCAGCTTATAGCTTATTATAGTAGTAACAACAAGAAATAACCCATGAAGAAGAGCATATCTTTCGCTCCAGCATCAGAGAATCAGGTAACGAGTGCGATAGTGGCTGGATTTGCGAAAGAGTTTGAGCGATATGTAGAGAGTGAAGTAATCATTGTTGGTGGTGGACCTTCGGGGTTGATGGCTGCGAAGGAGCTGGCATCGCGGGATGTCAAAGTGCTACTGATAGAGCGGAACAACTATCTTGGCGGTGGTTTCTGGGTTGGTGGGTTCTTGATGAACAAGATCACCGTGAGGTCGCCAGCGGAAGATATCCTCGATGAGCTGGGCGTGCCCTATGAGGAGAGCGAAAGCGAAGGGCTGTTTGTCGCTGATGCCACACACGCATGCTCAAAGTTGATTGCAGCAACCTGCGATTCCGGCGCTAAGATACTGAACATGGTGACGCTGGAGGATGTGGTGCTACACGATGAGCTTGTATGTGGTGTCGTGGTGAACTGGACGGCGGTGACGACGCTTCCCGGTCCAATAGCCTGTGTTGACCCTATCTCACTGGAATCGCAATTGGTGATTGATGCCACGGGTCATGATGCGGCGGTGGTGAAGAGATTGGAGATGCGGAAGCTGGTAAAGACCAGATGCGAGGGTGCAATGTGGGTTGATGCGGCGGAGAATCTCGTGGTGGAGCGCACTTCTGAGTTTTACCCCGGGCTAATAGTAACGGGCATGGCGGTATCAACGGTGTTCGGGCTTCCGCGAATGGGTCCCACCTTCGGTGCCATGCTGCTATCGGGCAAGAGGGCGTGTGAAATAGCATTTGAGAAGCTAAAGCGGTGATATATAATGGAAAAAAATCGCAAATTATTTAAACTGGGTTATCAATTCATGCTCAGTATAACTGTATCTATATCGTGAGGGGTGAAATAAGAAGTGACAGGAGAAGAGGATATAGCGGTTGTTTTGATAGGACATGGTAGCAGATTGCCGTATGGCAAGGAGGTGATGGAGGAGCTGCGGAGACGACTGGAGATGCGGGCGGTGTTCAAGGTTGTGAAGACCGCGTTTATGCAGATAAATACACCGGGTATAGAGGATGCATTGCGGGAGCTTGCGCGAAGTGGTGTAAAGAATATAATAGCATTGCCTGTCTTCCTGGCAGATGGTGCGCACACGAAAGAGGATATACCAGAGAAATTGAAGGCGGCATTCGCAGGTGAATGGGCGGAGATAGGGAAGGATGTGAATCTCATTTATGGCAAGCCGATAGGTGTAGATGAGCGGATAGTGGATATACTGATAGACCGTGTGAAGGAGGCGGCGGCAGTGAGATAAAAGGTAAAGATAATAGGGGTATCATCGTTCTCGTTATCATCGCCTTTTGAATCTTTTCTCTATCTCCTTCCTGGTCAGTCGAATCATGGTCGGTCTGCCGTGCGGGCATGTATAGGGTATCTTTGTCTTCTTTAACTCCTCCACTATCGCTCGCATAGATTCATAGGAGAGCTTCTCACCCGCTTTTATACTCGCTTTACATGCCGCGGTAGCGAATACGAGCTTTATTCGTTCCTCAACTCTGCTACGGTCCTCTATCAACCGCTGTATTATCTCCATAAGCTCATCTTCGTGCACCATGCCATGAAAGACCACCGGTATTGCCCTTATGATATAGCTGCCATCACCTAAGGGCTCTATATCAAACCCCATATCTCTCAGTGCCTGCACATTCTCACGCAATAATAGAAGTTGATTAGGGCTCAATTCAGGCACATAAGGTCTGAGCAGTGCTTGCTTCTCTATTCTCCGCCCGTATCTCGCAATCAATTTCTCGAAGTTTATGCGTTCCGCAGCAGCATGCTGGTCTATCATAATCACGTCTCCGCTCTTACTCTCCGCTATGATGTAGCTGTCAAGCACCTGATACAGCGGTGCAGGGAGGATGTCCAGGCAGCTCATCTCCGGATGATTAGCCCCCGATTCCGTCTCAGACGGCTCAAAAGAGGATTGAACATGGATATGAACACTTATATCCTTCCCCTTCCCCTCCGGCAGCCCAAAGAGCTCGCCTCTACTCACACTCCGCTCCTTCTCCGCTCGCTGAACCACCTCAGGAATCAAATCGGCATGGCGTAAAGTCGTGGATACCGAACTGACGATGAACTGAAACACGCTCTCAGGATGAAAGAATGCGATTTCGTGCTTCTTCGGGTGTATATTAACATTTATCTCCGAAGGTTCAATTTGAAGAGAGAGTACCGCGAAAGGATAGATATTTTTGGGTAGAAGGGTCCTATAGCCCCTCTTAATCGCATTCACCATCAGCTCGTTCTTCACATATCTGCGATTTACGTATGTGAAGATGTATCGCCGCGTGCTATAAGATACTGCGGGCTTGGAGACGAACCCGTAAAGCTTGAGCCCGGTCTTGCCGCTCGGCTCCGGCTCTTCCAGCTCGATGAGTTCTTTAGCGACGGCGTGTCCAAAAGCCTTAACGATGACATCCAGCATTTTGCCATTGCCAGAAGTGCTTAAGACCATGCGACCGTCATGAAATAGCTCGAATTTTATCTCAGGATATATCAGTGCGTAAATCGTGAATACATCCATTATATGTCGCAGCTCAGTGGACCGTGATTTTATCGTGCCTATCCTTGCAGGCAGGTTATAGAACAGGCTCTTCACTTCTATTGTGGTGCCAATACTGCGGGTTATTCGCCTCCTCTCCTTTATCTTACCACCATCAATGCTGAGGAAAGTGCCAAAATCTTCATCTCTGTGACGCGTACTCACCGCCATCCTCGAAACTGCCGCTATGCTCGGCAATGCCTCACCGCGAAAGCCCAGAGTATTCAAGGTCAGCAAATCTTCTATCTTCCTTATTTTGCTCGTGGCATGCTTCTGGAACGCCACCTCCACATCTTCTGCACTTATACCACAGCCATCATCCGTTACCCTTATATAATCTCGCCCGCTGTCACCCAATTCCACAATCACATGCCGGCAGCCCGCATCAAGCGAATTCTCTATCAGCTCCTTAACCACTGATGCAGGTCTATCAACGACCTCACCCGCGGCGATTTTGCCTATCGTATGCTCCTCAAGGACGAAGATGTGCCTCATAAAAACTCTATTCACTACTTACTTTGCCTGCTGTTCCTTATATAATTTTGACCATAAATGGAGCCATCAATATAGGTAAGAACAATAGAGAGGGCTGCCAGTGGACCAGCCCGAGTTCGAGTCCGAGCCTTTGAGCCCGGAAGCTTGGAGATGAGTAGTTCACTGATATTATATAGTAATAGGATATATAGTATAAGTGTAGTGAGGTAAGGAGAGATGGGACTAAAACCGGGGCGCGCTTACACGCGGGTATCAGGACCGGCGTATGTGCGAAGGGAATATATGGGAGGAGTGCCGGGGAGCAAGATAACGATATTTGATATGGGCAATCCAAGGCGGGATTTCCCTGTATCTCTGTCCTTAGTGACGAAAGAAGCAGTGCAGATAAGGCATAATGCCCTGGAGGCGGCACGAGTCTTTGCTAACAGGTATCTGGTGAAGAATGTGGGCAGGAATAATTTCTACCTGAAGATAAGGGTATACCCGCATCATGTGCTGAGGGAGAACAAAATTGCCTCTGGCGCGGGTGCCGACCGTGTATCAAGTGGGATGCGACATGCATTTGGTAAAGCGATAGGGACGGCAGCACGAGTGAAAGCGGGACAGCGCGTGATGAGTGTATGGGTGGAGGCGCAAAATTTCGAGCTGGCGAAGAAGGCTTTAAAAAGAGCGAGTTATAAAATCTCTTCCCCTACTCGAATCGTTGTTGATAAAGGAGCTGAGCTGGTGGCAGCATAAATTATTAGCAGAAATTCCGCACGCTACCGCAAACTAACCATAGAAACTGCTGAAGAGGAAAAATGAGTGGGAGGAGATGGGAAAACATAGAACATTTGACCGCTAAAGAAATCAAAGATTATTTTCCTGAGGAAATTTTTAAAGAAATTGATTTATTGGTTGGTCCTGCAGATACG
>JAGGRS010000110.1 GCA_021159475.1 Candidatus Methanophagales archaeon | reverse complement strand
CAACCAGCTGTGGCTGCAATATGTCCGCATTCTGTACCAGCACGCTTATCATGTGCGAGATGTTCACATCACCTGAGAACCCATATATCGCACTCAACTCACTGAAATTCACTTCCCTTCCCAACTCAAAAGCGAGGTCCTGCAATCTCTTATTACCGGACTGGAAATATATGTGACCCCGCTCTATATCGAAACCCAGTGCTATGAGACTTAATATATATTCATTCACACCTATCTCGTGGCATTTATCCCATGAGAGTCCACGAACCGAATGCGATTCCATATCCGCAATGCATGCGAACGCTTCACCACCCATCCGCTGGTGCCAGATAATCTCATCCATCACCATCTTACCACCGAGGTGAACACGACCGGAGGGCATGAAGCCACTCATCACTGCGAACCTGTCCTTCGCTTCCATCGCTCTTAGCACGTCCTCATAACCCCTATGCCCCATGATGATACCTCTTCTCATGTACAGATGCGGATTCTCTATTCGCTCCAGAAGCGGTCCAAACCTGGATATGCCAAATTCATCGAATAATCGCCTGTAATCCTTCCCCCTTATATCTGCAACACCCCAGGGGTCTATCTCTCTTACTCGCATCGCTTTGCTCTACCCCAGTATGTTTATCTCATACTCATGAATAACGGGATTGGCAAGGAGCTTCTTACACATCTCTTCTACCTCGTGCCTCACCCTCTCCTCAGCCCCATCCCTGTCACCACCTTCTACTTTTACATCTATTACAAACGTCTTAATTGTTCTCACTGCCACCACATTCGAGAATCCCAGCAGATTTAATGCCTTCTTTGTATTCTCTCCTTCCGGGTCCGCAACTCCATGCTTCAGTCTTATCTTTACCTCTACTTCCATATCTATTCTATTTATTGTGGTTTTATATCATTGGCTACTAACCATAATTAATTATGAGCATGGGCAGTGCTATTGGGACGGAAGCGGAAGAAAAAGTGGACCTCAAATTAAACAATAAATACCTCGATGAAGCGGAGGAGCTGATAAAGAAGAAAGATTACGTTCAAGCACAACCCTTTAAAAAAGCGTTGACGGAAAAAGCTTCGCTGAAGCTATGGGGCGCTGCGGCTGAAATGGTTAAAGTGGTAGCTGCGAAGAGGGGCATCGAGATAAAATCTCATCGCGAACTCTATAAATTCGTAGCAAAGCTGAAAACAGAACTTGGAGACCCAGAGCTATTAAGGCTGTTTAGTCTCGCTGGTGCCTTGCATCAGAACTTCTACGAGAACTGGTTACCACCAGCAACAGTGGTGGATCATGCAGAAGCGGTGAAGGAACTTGTAGCGAAGCTCAAGAGGGCTCTATAAAACACTTTTATGTGGAGGAGAGAGATGCAAGCAGCAACTTATAGCGCGGCGGGCGTAGATACAGCCCAGGAGGAGATTGGTTTAGCACAATTACTGACGTATATACGTAAAACGAGAGAGTTCAGGCGAGGCAGAGGTATCGGTGCACAGAAGCTGGATATAGGCTATTTTGCAAATGTGGTTGATATAGGACATGATATGGGAGTGGCAATCTCAACTGACGGTGTCGGTACCAAGATACTGGTCGCACAAATGATGAATAAATACGACACTGTGGGGATTGATTGTGTCGCAATGAACGTTAATGATATACTATGTGTAGGTGCCGAGCCTCTTTCTATGCTCGATTATATCGCGGTTCGTGCACCCAATCCGCGTTTACTTGGGGAAATAGGAAAAGGGCTACTAAAAGGTGCCGAACTCGCACGAATAAATATCGCGGGTGGCGAGCTCGCACAACTGCGGGACATGTTAATCGGGGTGCGGACGAACTATGAATTTGACCTGGTGGGCACCGCAATAGGGGCAGTGTCCCTCAACCATCTGATTCTGGGGGAGAATATAAGAGAACACGACATTATTATTGGACTGAGAAGCAGTGGCATACACAGCAACGGGCTCAGTTTGGCACGTCATGTGATTGCGCAGCATCCAGAGATAATTAACCACCATTTTGAAGGACTGGATAAGACTCTTGGTGAGGAATTGCTCACACCCACCCACATCTATGTGCCGGAGGTCATGGATATGCTTACGCAGGGTCTTGATATAAAAGCGCTCGTGCATATCACAGGCGGCGGATTATTGAATTTGAGTAGGGTGCACTCTCCTTTCGGGTTCGTGATAGACTACTTGCCAGAGCCACATGCAATATTCTCGATACTGCAAAGGCTTGGTAATATCACGGAAGCGGAGATGTTCAGTGTCTATAACATGGGCATAGGATTCTGCGTCATTGTAGGGGAGCATGATGCTGATGCGGTCATTGATACAGCGATGCGCCATGATGTTGAAGCCTACAAAATTGGTTATACGGTGAAGGATAAGGACAAGAAGGTCATTATAAAACCAAGAAACTTATATGGGCTCGGCAGTAAGTTCTACTCGCAGAGGTGAAGATGTAGAAATGGTGAAATCCGTAGAGCTGTATGAACGCGCAACAAGATGTATGCCCGGTGGCGTTAGCAGTCCGGTGCGAGCATATAAGCCATATCCATTCTTTACAGGCAGAGGGAAGGGCTCGCGAATATACGATGTAGATGGTAATGAATATATTGACTACTGCCTGGCGTATGGACCTCTCATTCTGGGGCACGCACCGGAGGAAGTGAAGGAAGCGATTAAAGAGCAGCTTGAACATGGCTGGCTCTTTGGCACACCGCACGAAGGCGAGATAAAACTTGCAGAGAAGATTATAGCATTGTATCCCTCAATTGAGATGGTCAGGTTCGTTAATAGTGGTAGCGAAGCGACGATGGCGGGCATAAGGCTTGCGAGAGGCTTCTCAGGTC
Source organism: Candidatus Methanophagales archaeon (assembly GCA_021159475.1). Classification (GTDB taxonomy): domain Archaea; phylum Halobacteriota; class Syntropharchaeia; order Alkanophagales; family Methanospirareceae; genus G60ANME1. Next base: position 14,504 of record JAGGRS010000110.1, on the reverse strand, counting down.
GCGATAAGATAATAAAGATAGAAGGGGGATTTCATGGTGCACACGATGGTGTTCTTGTGAAAGCAGGCTCTGGTGCCACCACTTTCGGTATCCCCGATTCCAGAGGCATACCTTCTGAGCTGGTCAAGAACACACTCCAGGTGCCCTTTAACGATGCCACAGTGCTGAGCGACATTCTGGAAGCGAACGCAGGAGAGGTCGCCGCTGTTATAATAGAACCTGTTATGGGCAATGTGGGACCGATACCGCCTGAGGATAACTATCTGGAGGAAGTGAGGAGATTGACGAGGGAGCACGATGTTTTGCTCATCTTTGATGAGGTCATTACCGGGTTCAGACTCGCACCCGGCGGTGCACAGGAATATTACGGGGTCATACCGGACATGACTATCCTGGGTAAGATCGCGGGTGGCGGCTTCCCAATAGGCGTCTTTGGTGCGAGTAGAGCGATTATGGAGCTTGTAGCACCTGTTGGTGAGGTATATCAGGCTGGCACTTTCAGTGGTAATCCCATCTCTATCACCGCGGGCATCAAGACGATAGAGATACTGGAGCGCGAGAGCGCTATACCGCGAATAAACGCACTCGGCGACCGTATGCGTGCTGCATTAACCGATATAATACACGATTCGGGCGCAGGAATAGAAGCTTATGTCTCTGGCGTTGGCTCTATGTTCAAGATATTCTTCAGCCCTTCGGGTAATCCCGTCAGGAACTATTCTGACGCGCTCACGTGCGACAAGAACAGGTATATGCGCCTTTTCCATAAGATGCTATCCTCAGGGGTATTCCTTCCACCATCGCAATTTGAGACGAATTTTATCAGCCTCGCACATTCCGAAGAGGATATAGAGACAACAATAGAGGCGTATAAGGAGAGCATCCCCGAAATTTAATAAACAATTATACAATCTTATTCCTCTTATACTTATACATGACTCGCTCGCGCTGCACTGTATGTGGCAAACCTGCCTCGTATAGATGCAAATACTGTGGTGACACCCTTTGCGGGGAGCATCTCCCGCCCGATAAGCACTGGTGTGTGGGATATGATAGGGATATGGATTGGGATAGAGATAGGGATTATGCGCATGCAAAGACTAAATCATTAATTACGAACCCCTTCAGGATATTCTCCCATAACTACTCATATCTGATTCTGTTCCTCATACTATTCTCTTTTCTTCTCCAGTTGCTCATTCCTGGCTACACTGATCTTTTGATCCTGGAACCAAACTCGGTGATGGAGAGACCATGGACACTGGTAACGCATATCTTCCTCCACTCTGTCCAGCGACCTGACCACGTCCTTATCAACATGCTCGTATTATTCTTCTTCGCACCCGTTCTGGAGAGGCGTGTAGGGAGTGCGAAATTCCTGCTCATATTCTTCCTGTCCGGCATCTTCGGGGGTATTGGCTACTGCATGACCTCTTCTTTTCCCGCACTGGGCGCGAGCGGTGCGATATGCGGTGTTCTCGGCGCGCTCGCAGTGCTGATGCCGAGGATGAGGGTCTATTTTATAATATTCCCGATGGAGATGTGGATGATGGTGATTCTATTTGCGTTATATGATGTCCTCATGATTGGTGCTCATGACTGGGTTGCGCATACGGCGCATCTGTCCGGGCTTCTGTTCGGGCTGATTGCTGGCTGGATGGAGTTACAAAAAGAGTTGAGTTAATTATTTATATTTATATGTTGGGATTATCTTGCATTATACATGAGATGCATCTCAAAATTGAGGAGGGGATGATGGAGAGATGAGTGATATAATATACTCGTTAAGAAAGCTCGCTCTGCTCGGTGCCATTGAACAGCCAATCAAGTTATCCTCCGGTCATTTCGCGGAGGCGATAAAATCGAGCGTGCAAACCGCAGCGAGACGACTTCAGGAGCTTGAACGCGAGGGTCTGGTGCATCGGCGGATAATCGCAGATGGGCAATGGATAACACTGACAGAGAAGGGTGTGGCGGAACTGAAGAAGGAGTGCTATGAATATCAGGCGATCTTCTCCACGCCGAATATAGAGGTAGAGATCGCCGGGCGGGTGATTACAGGTCTGGGAGAGGGTAAGTATTACACCACGCTTGAGGGCTACCGGAAGCAGTTCGAGACCAAATTGGGCTTCACCCCTTTCCCCGGCACATTGAACCTGCACCTGTATTCCCATGGCATAGCGGTTCGTAAAAAGCTGAATTGGAGGAGAGGGATAGAGATAGAGGGCTTTGAATCCGAGAACAGGACATTCGGAGGTGGCAGATGCTTCCCCTGTAAGATATTGGACCCCAGAGCAGAAGGTATCAAAAGCGCAGTCATCATTCCTGACCGGACACACTACCCTGAAGATGTTCTGGAGATAATCTCGCCCGTTTACCTCCGCTGTGAACTCGGGCTTGAGGATGGGGATGAGGTAAGGACTCAGATAAAGATATAAAGATAGAGATATGATACCAGACGCAGTAGAGAGGGGCATCGAGCATATAAGACGAGGTGGAATCGTCTTGATCTACGATGCTGAGGACCGTGAGGGTGAGACAGACTTTGTAATGCCTGCGACAATGGTGAGACCGAAGGACATAGCGTATTTCAGGCGCGAGGCAGGTGGACTTATCTGTGTTGCCATTCATCCCGCTGCCGCTGAGAAATTCGGTCTCCCGCTCATCAGTGACATCCTGAGACGTTCGCCCCTGAGCGAAATGGTGGAGGAAGATGGCGACCTGGTATATGATAAACGCTCTTCATTCTCTCTATGGGTGAATCACCGCGCTACATTCACAGGTATAACAGATAGAGACCGTGCACTTACGATAAAGAAGATAGGGGAAGCAGTAGCGGAGGCATTGAATGGCGGTGGCTATGGCTCCATGGATTTCCAATCCTCTTTCAGAACACCCGGGCACGTTGCGATACTGCGAGCTGCTGATAGCTTGCTCGAGGAGAGAAGAGGGCAGACGGAACTTTCGGTAGCTCTCGCACTGCTCGCGGGCATACCCCCGGCGATGGTAATCTGTGAGATGCTGGATGGCGATACGGGATATGCGTTATCCAAGTCAGATGCGAAGAGTTATGCGCAGAGACACGGCAGTGTATTCATAGAGGGCAGGGAGATAATAGAGGCGTATAAACATACCTTTAAATAAATGTTAATACATATTATACCATAATACATTTTTTTTGCTACAAATCCGTGCACATAATTCAAAATAAGCGAGAAGTAAGGGGCAGAGGGCTTCCTCACTGTTTATTTATGGATGAAATTAGCGTTATTGTTATTCCTCAGTGTTAACGATGCCAGTTCAGCTCCAAGCACGAGAACCGCACGCTTGTGCTCCTCTTTGCTCCGATGCACCTGGAAAGGCGAGATACCCAGCTCGTTATACTTCTCGAAATTACAGCCCAACCCGTTTTCCTCACAATACTTCTTCAATTGCGCCAGCAGCAAATGCAAATGCACCAGCTCCTCTTTCTTCATGATGCTTACGTGATATATACATTTTTTATATTTAAATGTTTATGTGTGAAATATCATCTCTGAATTATTCAGCATGCTGATATAAAAATTCTATACTTTTCACTGTTTTTGCTCAATTATTTAACTTTTTATTTCAAACATGGGCTATAAATCTTTCAATTATGAGAATATTTATAAAGCAATTTGTTTAAAATATATTACGGGAGGAGCGAGCGATGAGGATAGGCTTTTTCGTCTGGGAATATCCGCCGGGGATAAGCGGGGAGCTGGGCATATACGCGGAGAATATATCCCGCGAATTGATAGATATGGGACATGACATATCGGTATTCACGAAGAACAATGGCGAGTTAAAGACGAGGGAAGTGATAAGAGGCGTTGATGTCAATAGACCGATGCTAATAGACGGGAGCAACATACTGCCTTTATTCATCACGGAAGACCTCAGAAAGTGGGATATTGAACTGAAATTCTTCAATGATGTATTCATTTATAACGTGCTGAGTGCAACGAAGTTCGTGAACGAGCTGATAAAGAAGGAGGGCTACGAATTTGATATCATCTGCGCACATGACTGGTTGAGTGCGATAGCGGGGCTAATGATAAAGAAGGAACTGGGATTGCCATTTGTGTTCCATTTCCACTCGACGGGGTGGGGCAGGAAGCTTGATGGTGGCTCTGACTCCGAGACGGTGATGTACATAGAAGAATCCGCAGCTAATGCCGCTGATGGGATAATAACAGTGAGTTATCCGATGCAAGAGGACCTGATAAGGCATGGCATCGAAGCAGAGAAGATAAGGGTCTGCTGGAATGGGGTATCCACCGAACTGTATGACCCGAACAGACTCGATTACAGTGTGATAGAGGAACTGAGAAACGGCTATGGGATAAGTACAGAGGATAAGATGATACTATTTGTTGGCAGATTGACACCGGCGAAGGGTATAGTGAATCTTGTAAAGGCAATGCCCACGGTTATCAGCAGACACCCGGAGGTGAAGCTGGTTATACTGGGACGTGGTGAGCTGGAGAAGACGATACTGGATTTGATAAGCAGGTTGGGCATTGCAGACAACGTGAAGCCGAATTTCATCTTTGTATCAGAAGAGGAGAGGATATTACATTATGGCGCCTGCGATATCGCGGTCTTTCCTTCTCTTTACGAGCCTTCCGGTATCGTAGCACTGGAAGCGATGGCGATGGCGAAACCGGTGGTGGTGGGTGCCAGAGGCATAAGTGGATTCAGAGACCTTGTAATCCCATCGGGTCACGACCAGACGGGCATTCATGTAGATGGCAGTAATTCTGCTGATATAGCGTGGGGCATAAATTCACTGCTGGAGAATCCGGAAGCGGCGAAGGCGATGGGAGAAAGGGGAAGAGTAAGAGTTGAGCGGTATTTCACATGGGACAGGACTGCAAAGTGCACCATTGATGTATACGAGGAGATAATAAGATAGGGTATAACCCGCAGGCTCCTCCCTTATTTTATGATTTAGCCCCCTCCACCATCCACCAAATTCTCAGTTCTGCCCTTTTCAGCAATTCGCTGACCACAATATCTACGGAAAAGAATTTTTGTTCTACTCGTTCGTCCATCAGGTGTCTACCGGGCTGGGCTTCTACAGTAGCATGCTCTTATCTCGCATCTGGCACCGAGTATAGAATCGCTTATCTCCGCCTTCTTTATCACTGTGCCCTCACCAACAACGCTATTATGAAGTAGCGTCTCACCCAGAGACGCACCTGGAAAGACCACAGACTTATGCACCCTGCTCTTCCTTAGCGCGGCATGGCTGCCTATCACTGCAGGACCACGTATCAACGATTCGTTTATCACCGCATGCTCACCAATGGCAACGTTACCCTCTATCTCACTATCTTCTATCTCCGCAGTATCCGCGCATTCGAACCCCTTCTTAGCCAGTATCCACCTGCTTGCCTTCATGTAACCCTCAAGAGAGCCAATATCGGTCCAGAAGCCATTGACAACACAGCCATAGACCTCTTTCTGCGCCACGAGGATGGGGAACAGGTCCCTGGAGAAGTCGAAAGCCCGCCCTTCGGGCACGTATTCCATTGCTTCTGGCTCTATTATATACAGCCCGGTATTCGCGAGATTGGAGAAACATTCGCGAGGTGATGGCTTCTCCTTAAATTTCTTCACCCTGCCACTCGATTGCTCTATCTCCGCTATACCATACAGCGAAGGGTCAGGCACAGCCAGGAGAGCTATGGTTACGAGCCCCTCATGCCTCTCGTGGAACTCCATCAACTCTCTTATATTTATATCCGTGATGTTATCACCCTGGATGACCAGTGCGGTATCATCAATGCATGCATTCTTCACCGAGCCCGCAGTTCCCAATGGAGAAGGCTCTTCTGGATATGAGAGCTTTAAATCCTTACGCATGCTTAAGTGATTTATCGTCTGCTCTCTCAGATAATTCGTTGTGATAACGATGTCCTTCAACCCGTATCCCGCGAGATAATCCAGTATATAATCAATCACAGGCTTATTCACGAGAGGAATCATCGCCTTTGGCGTGCTGTATGTGAGAGGTCGAAGTCTGGTGCCATAGCCCCCCGCGAGAACTACCGCCTTCATCTTCTTCAATACCATACGAAGACATAAATAATGAGTGGATATTTATATTTAATGGTATGATAAGAAGAGAAGAGATAGAGCACATAGCGTGGTTGGCACGAATAGAGCTGAGAGAAGAGGAGAAGGAACTATTTGAGCGCCAGTTAAGTTCCATACTGGACTATTTCGCAGTGCTCGACGAGCTTGACACGCGTGATGTCGAACCCACGTATCATGTGACGGGGGTAAGGGATGCAATGAGGGGAGACGAGCCGGAGGAGGGTCTTAGCCAGGCGGAAGCGCTTCTTAACGCGCCGAAGACCGAGAAGGGCTATTTCAAGGGTCCACGAATGCTATGATACGAACCGCGGGTATGATAGCATAGGAGATGGCAAAGCGGATAATGGTCCAGGGCACGGGCTCCGGCGTGGGCAAGAGTGTCATTGTTGCCGCACTCTGCCGCATATTCACTCAGGACGGGTTCAGTGTTGCACCATTCAAATCGCAGAATATGGCTCTTAACTCGTATGTCACGCGAGACGGTCTTGAGATAGGCAGAGCGCAGGCATTTCAGGCTTTCGCCGCGCGTAAAGAGCCGTCAGTGGAGATGAACCCGATATTATTGAAGCCTACAACCGACACGGGCGCTCAGGTCATCGTGCGTGGTAAGCCAATAGGGAACATGACAGCAAGAGAGTATCACGATTACAAGCCCAACGCACTGAACCTCATAAGGGAGTGCTTCGCGAAGCTCGACCGCGAGAACGACATCGTGGTGATAGAGGGTGCAGGTAGTCCTGCGGAGGTGAATCTCCGTGCGAACGATATCGTGAACATGAGTATAGCGAAACTCCTGAATGCACCTGTGATACTCGTGGGCGATATAGATAGGGGAGGCGTCTTTGCATGGCTCATTGGCACACTGGAGCTACTCGAGCCGGATGAGCGGGAATTGGTGAAGGGCATACTGATAAACAAGTTCCGTGGCGACCTGGAGATACTCCGTCCCGGGCTGGAGTTCCTCGAGCACAGGCTCAATAAGCCCGTGATTGGTGTCATCCCCTATTTCAATGATATAAAGATACAGGAAGAGGACTCGCTATCGGTAGAGAAAAGAAGGGCGGCAGATGCCCGTGGGGAAAGGATAAGGATAGAGGTCGTTTATCTGCCGCATATATCCAATTTCACCGATTTCGACGCCCTTGAAGCCGAGACAGACGTATCATTACGCTACGTGGGCAGGGGTGATGCGATAGAAGAGCCAGATGTGATTATCATCCCGGGTTCTAAGAGCACCATCAGCGACTTGATGTATCTTAAACAGAGCGGATATGCCACGCAGATACGGAGGTATGCAATGAATGGCGGTTGTATCGTGCTCGGTATCTGCGGTGGCTACCAGATGCTATGCGATACCATAATAGACCCTGAGGGCGTGGAATCGAGCGAGGGCGAGACCGCAGGACTTGGATTGCTACCCGCGAAGACCATATTCGAGCACCACAAGCTTACGAATCAGGTGCGTGCGATTGTGAATCTGGACTTCTACAGGGGTGAGATTGAAGGCTATGAGATACACATGGGCAGGACTTATTTCACCAATGACGGAGGTGATGGCGGTATAAGAAGTGCATTCACAGTAATTGAACGTTCTGGAAAGGAGACCAGGGATGAAGGCGGTGGTGCCGTCTGCGGTAACGTCATCGGGACTTATATACATGGCTTATTTGATAATGATGGATTCAGACAGGCTTTTCTGAACTATATAAGGGCAAGGAAAGGACTGACCACTTTGAAAAGCAAAAGTGAAGGCAATGAGCCTACGATCGATTGGGATACGGAATACAATAAACTGGCAGGACTGGTGCGAAGTAATATAGATATGGAGAAGGTATATGAGATCCTCAGCTGATATAGAGGTCTTTTCATTCGATGTTGATGGCACACTGGTGAGCAAGCGATTTACAGATGCGGTGTGGCTACGCGGGATACCGGAGTTATATGCGAAGAAGGCGGGTCTGAGCTTTGATGATGCCCACAGGATAGTGAAGAGCGAGTATGAGAAGGTGGGCGAGGAGAATATCAACTGGTATAGAATAGATTACTGGCTGCGTAAGTTCGGGCTGGAGACAACCGCAGAGGAGTTGTTCATGCGATACAGTAACGAAGTGCACATATATGAGGAGGTGGAGCACGTTCTGAGCGTATTGAAAGAAGCCGGATATGAACTGATAATAAGTTCAAATGCCGCAAGGGAATTCATTGATTTCCAGATTGCACCAATAAAGGGCTTCTTCTCTCATATATTCTCCGCTACCTCGGATTTCGGTGAGGTGAAGAAGTCCAACAGTTTCTATACCCGTGTATGCCGCATTCTGGAGGTGCGACCGCAGAATGTGGTTCATGTCGGAGACCACTGGGTATTTGATTTCCTGAACCCACGGGCGATAGGCATAAATGCTTATTTCCTGGATAGAAGCGGCTATAGATATAGGAGACAAAATGCGAACGATGCATGGCGGGCGTTCATCATAAGCAATCTGGCAGATATTCTGTGAAATGCACACGCACGCACACGCAGTTCCCGAGCTGGAGAGACGTCTGGGTATGTGGTTTTACGCCACGCGAACCGCGGGCATTGGCGGTATCATAAAGCAAAAGCCCTCTGACTTCATCGTTCGCGAGGTGACCAATCGCGAGGAGGGTGACACCGGTAGATTCACGATTATCGAGCTCAAGAAGGATAACTGGGACACCAACAGTGTGATAAGAGAGCTCTCAAGGCGATTGGGTATTAGTAGAAACCGAATTGGATTCGCGGGCACGAAGGACAAATTCGCCGTTACCACACAGAAGATCAGTATCAGCGGCATTGACGATGATGCCATCGCTCATATAAGACTAAAAGATGTGGCATTGCGAATAATAGGGCGCTCAAATAAGCCCGTATCACTCGGTGACCTCTATGGTAATGAGTTTGAGATTACTATTCGGGGTCTAAGGGGGAGTGAGGACGAGATATTAAAGAGGATAAACGCAATCTCGGCTGAGATATCCGCTATGGGTGGGATACCGAACTTCTTCGGCGTTCAGCGATTCGGTGTCAAACGCCCAATAACGCATATCGTCGGTGAACGGCTGATAAGGGGCGATGTAAAGGGTGCGGTGATGACCTATCTCTCGTATATCACGCCGGGTGAGAGTGAAGATGTGAGAGAAGCGAGGCGGTTATGCCATGATGGCGATTTTAAAGAGTGCTTGAAGCGAATGCCACTTCGTTACGAGCGAGCGATATTGAACGAGCTGGTGAAGAGGAGCAGGGAGCGGGCGCTGACCGAATCCGATTATATCGCCGCCCTTAATGCATTACCCGTGAACCTGCGTAAGCTTTTTATCCACGCTTATCAGGCTTATCTCTTCAATCTCGTCCTGAGTAAGCGCATGAGCCTGAGCATGGGCACGGGTCAGCAACAGCCATTCAATACCGCTATCGTCGGCGATTTCGTCTGCTATCGCAATGAACATGGGCTCGCTGACACGGCTAATGTGGAGCGTGTGACGGCGGAGAAGGTGGATGCGATTAACCGGTTGATAAAACGAGGCAGAGCTTTTGTGACCGCGCCGGTGTTTGGCTTCGCTACCGAACTGGGAGCGGGCTTGGAGGGCGAGATAGAGCGTGAAGTTCTGGCTGCCGAGGGCATTGAACTCGCCGATTTCAAGACCAATATAGTGCCTGCATTGAGTTCCAGGGGCACAAGGCGACCAATTGTAGTGCCTGTGCGGGTTAATTGCAGAGAGCTCAGCGATGACGAGCTTAATCCCGGCTGCAAGCGAGTGAAGCTGAGTTTCTTCCTCCCGAAAGGCTCTTATGCCACCGTTGTATTGCGTGAATACATGAAAACATAAAATGAAAGCATGATTTTTATATACATTCGTGCTAATCTTAAACAGAGATGGTGAAGAAGCTGGTAACCGTTGATGTTAACAAATGCATTGGCTGTATGGAATGCATGTTCGCATGTTCGAGGCGAGTGGGCAGGGGCGGATTCATGGATTCGGCAATAAGAGTGAGGTCAGCGGGCGGTATAGAGCGGGGGTTTGTCATCATCGTCTGCCGTGCATGTGAAGACCCGCCGTGTGCGAAGGTGTGCCCCACGGGCGCATTAAGAGCGAGGGAGAAAGGTGGGGGAGTGGTATTACACGAGGATAAATGCATAGGCTGTGGACTCTGTGCTCAGTCGTGCATTCTGGGCGCCATATTCTGGGATAACGAAAAGAATAAGCCCATTGTGTGCAGATATTGCGGTGAATGCGTTGATTATTGCGTGCATAATGCCATCAGCATGGTTGATATTGATGCTAATTAGCTCAGATGACAGCGAAGGATAGGGATGAGATAAGATTTCTTGGCACTGCGGGTGCGAGGTTCGTCATGATAACCCAGTTCCGGTCTTCTGCCGGCACTGTTCTATCTTTAAAGGGCACGAACGTCCTTATAGACCCCGGTCCGGGCACACTCGTCCGATTCGCGACAGCAAAACCGAAAATCAATCCCGCTAAACTGCACGGCATCATCCTGACACATAAGCACTTAGACCATTCAAACGATGTGAATGTGATGATAGAGGCGATGACGGAGGGGGGATTCAAGCCCAGAGGGGTATTACTCTGCCCCAAGGACGCAATCACAGATGGTGGTGATGCCGTTGTTCTGGATTATTACAGAGGGCTTCTGGAGAGGATCGAGGTGATGAGTGAGGGTGGGACTTACTTCATCGGCAATCTGGAGATAAAGACGCCGAAGAGGCATGTTCATGGCGTTGAGACCTATGGACTGAACATAAAAGAGAAGGGGGAGACGAGCACGAGAGTATCTTTCATCTCTGATACGCTCTATTTCCCCGGTCTGGAGAATTATTATGATGGTCAGGTGCTCGTGATGAATGTAGCGATGTATAGGAGGCGTGAGGGTGTGGAGCATCTCTGCGTGGAGGATGCGAAGCGGATAATAGCGACAAGGAGACCGAAGGTGGCGATTCTCACTCATTTCGGCATGACGATGCTGAGGAATAAGCCATGGGAGATAGCGAAGCGTATAAGTGACGAGACGGGTGTGGAGGTAATAGCGGCACGCGATGGTATGAAATTTGACCTCGGGCAACTCCAGCCCACCTAAGTTTTTCTCACGGCGAGCTTCACCAGTGCGGGTCTCAGGACTTTATCATGGAATACGTAGCCCTTCCTGACCACTTCAGTGATGGCATTCTCCTCTTGCATCTCCTTCTCCTCCCTTGAGACCACTTCGTGCCTGAATGGGTCGAACTTCTCGCCCTCAGCCTTTATCTCCTCGAGCCCCGCCCGTTTCAGGAGCTCATCAAGTTGCTTCACCGTCATCTCCACACCCTTCACCAGCCCCTCTGGCTTCTTATCCGCATTCGTATTCGCATGCATCATGGCTGCTTCCAGCGAGTCTTTTATTGGCAGTAATTCGGTGATAAAGCACTCAAGTGCATAATCAGCAGCTTCGCGCTTCTCCTTCGCCACTCGCCGCTTGTAATTCTCGAAGTCCGCTTTCAAATACTTCAACTCGGTTAGATATTGCTCACCCTTGAATATACCTTCAGCCTCCTTCTTCTTCGTCTCCAGTTCCTCACTCAATATGGCAACGGCATCCTCTATATCCTCTATCCCCCTGTCCTCGTCTTTGCCCTTATCCTCCAAATCCGATTTTATTCGAGCCAGTTCGTTTATCAGACCGCTCAACTCGCCCTTCAACCCGCTCAACTTGCTCAACTCCTTCTCCACTGCCTCAGAATAATCCTTAACTTCGGTCTCCAGTTCTTCTATCCTCGCCTTTATCCGCGCGCTGTCATCCGCCATATATAAATAACTCTTCTCCATGGATATGATAAACCTTAATAAGAGAGTGATGAACGGATGTTCCTGGGTATAGATATAGGAGGTGCGAACACGAAGATAGCCAGCTCTGATAGCTCCATCGTGGATTCCTTTTACGCACCACTGTGGCATGACCGGGCGATTTTACATGATGTGTTGCGGCATGTGTGTGCGCGCTTAGAAGATAGCGATATTGATATAGAGTGTGTGGGAGTGGTGATGACCGGTGAACTGTGCGACTGCTTCAAGACGAGGAGAGAGGGTGTGCTCAGGATCAGGGATACGGTATCCAGGATATTTGAAGATGCGGGTGCGGAAGTGGAATACTTCGATAGAGGAGGTATCTTCAGGCGAGGAGAAGCGATAGAGGAAGACCCTCTCGCATTCGCATCCACGAACTGGCTCGCATCTGCAAAATTCGTGTCCATGATACACAGGGATGTGATATTTGTGGATTGTGGCAGCACCACAACCGATGTAATACCGATAGTGGGAGGTGAGATAAAAGCGAAGCGAAGCGATATCGAACGACTGAACTCGCACGAACTGCTCTATTCCGGCGTGTTGAGGACCAATGTGGCGACATTACTGAGGAGGGTGAGATTGAGGGGTGAGGAATATGCAACCGCTTCTGAACTGTTCGCAATAACAGCCGATGCCTATCTCGTGCTCGGGGATATAACTCCCGCGGATTATAGATGTGAGAGCCCGAACGGTTATGCGTTCGCTACGGAGAGCGAAGCGAAGAGCAGAGCGAGTGCAATGAGGAGGCTTGCACGGGTGTTGTGCTCAGACCTTGAGGAGATAGGGGAGGAGGGCGCACGCAGCATCGCGGTTCAGGTGAAGGATGCCCAGGTTGGTGAACTGGTTACAGCATTGCGCGAGATGCGTGAGCGATACAGCCTGAACGAGGTAATATCAGCCGGCATCGGTGATTTTATCATTAAAGATGCAGTAAGAGCACTGGGTATGAGATTATTAAACCCTCCATGGAACAGGAGCTTATCGGCGGTATTACCCGCGTATGCGGTGGCGAAGCTATTAGAAATAGTCAAAGCCGGCATCGCATCCGGCGTTTCACCGCCCCAGACCCAGTTCACCAAGAACGAGTAGGTCTATCTCATCAGCCAGTTCAGCGAATCGCTGCTTGAATTCAAGCATCTTCTGCCTCTTATCCTCATCTATCTGCGCACGTTCCAGCTTGTCCTCAAATTCGACCTCCTTGTGATACAGGTCGTCAATCAAAGTGAAGATACCCGGTCGCTTGCTTCTGAACTGCTTCAAATCAGCCATCACATCTTCACCCCTCTTATACTTCTCCTTTATCGCTTCAAATTCGCTGAATATCGCTTCACTCTCACGGTTAAAATCATCTACACGCGTTATAAAGGCTCTCGGTATCTTCTCCTCGCTCTCCTCTCCTTCCACTTCCATCATCACACACCAGCATAAGGTAAGGATATGATGTATAAAAATGTTTTTCAAAGATGAGTGAGACCGCCACCCTAACGACGCTGTGGGGCTCTGCCCCACGACCCCGCAAGCCCTGTAAGGGCTTAACCATGTGCCGAGGGAGGCACGAAGGGATGAAAGTCATAAGGTTAAATATAAATGAAGGAGGAAAGTAAGAAGGCGGGGTGTTTTTCAGAGATGATAAAGAAAGCTTCTTAGCTACGTTATACTGAATTGTATTCAACATCTTTATCATCCTCCATCAAGGCGATGGCGGGCATGTCACTTAACGTTTTGCGGACATACGAGGTTCCGAGCGAAGCGAGGAATTTTAACGGAACATTAGCGAAGTCGGATATGCACCTGTTAGGCGTGGGCGATAGCACCGAAGCGAGCGTTAGCGAGCGGAGAGTCAGGGGAAGCAGTCGCACCCATTTTTAATTTCATTCCTCCTCTATCATCTCTAATTTTCTTTTGAAAAGAAGATATTTACTTTCAATATTTGACTCTATTAATTCAACATCAAAGTCTGCATCCCGATTTAGTATCTCAAATGCATAGGGGTTCTCCATTAATTTGACTAAAGGATTTTTCTCCGAAATGTATCCTTTAATGCACATATTCAAATTGCCCCCACGTTCCTTCATTGATGGGAGTATACTTCATTAATCTTACTCCATTGCTTATTTCATTTAATTTTGATATCTCACTTAATAAATCAGATGAAAATCTTTTTCCCACAAGTACTATATCTATCCTTTCATTCTCTGGGTTAACCCATGACCGTTGAGCGATCAAATCCCGATAATATAAAGCTTGTCTTTGGGGTGCACCCCACCTCAATAGCAGGCACGCACTACGGCACAATCAAGCCCAATCATACGGTTATTGCCACCAAACTTTACACTTACCCCTGTGAAGGCACAGGCGGGCATACCGAATACGTAAGAATATGGAACGACACATGGGCGGACAACACACTACTCCGGATGGCTCATGCATCAATTGCACATCGTTCATTGACGCAAACGGAAAAACATACACGGACTGGATTCCCGCAATAAGGATAGAATGAAATAAAAAATAAA
>JAGGRS010000088.1 GCA_021159475.1 Candidatus Methanophagales archaeon | reverse complement strand
TCTCCCCTTATATCATACCGCAATACTGTTCTTGGCTCAAGCAAGATAGCATGTGGGAACCCCATCGCCTCCAGCATCTTTCGCTCTGATGCAAATGCGAATCCATCTGCATGAACGAACCATAGCGGTTTTATGCCCAGTATGTCACGGGCTATGAATACCTCATCATCTTCTACTCGCCACAGGGCAAAAGCAAAAGCACCGTCCAGGCTCTTCTCTATCTCTGTACCCTCAATATCGGCTCTCCTCTCGAGGTAATGTAAAAGTAAGTCATAGCTGCTCTCATCCTTTTTATTGTATAGCTCTACATCTGCCACGAGCCTGAGTCTATTCTTCTTCAACTCTCCTGTGGTGGCGATACAGTTCCTTAAGCTCTCATCACATACCGCATTCTTCAATCCGATGTTGAGGTTCTTCGTATTCGTCTTTCTCGTTGTCTCCGTCTTCAGCGCCTCAAAACCTCTGATTGCCACCTTCAGTGCATTAACGTGGTTAAAAACCCCCGCTATTCTCGCCATCTCTAAACACTCGCAATAGCACCCTCTCTACATTTTCTCGCATCTTAGTAGCAGCCTCTACTATCCTCTGGTAGCTCAGCTCCTCTTCGGCTATACCATGTGCATAATTATCAACCGAGCTTAAATTCGCATATTTCAGTCCCAATTCCTTTGCAAGTGTTGCCTCTGCACCCATGCTCATGCCAACCACATCTGCATAGTCCCTTATGAAATTTATCTCCGCCTTCGTCTCCAGTCGCGGTCCTACACTCTGGAAATAGATGCCGCCATCAATCACGGGTATGCCCTCCGCTTTCGCCGCTTCTATCAGCTCGATTCTCAAATCCCTATCTAAGCCGGGCGTAATATGCACAATCTCATCATCGAAGAAGGTGGGTATGTTACACAGACTGATGTAATCATGGGGCACGAGTAGCGAGCCGGGTTTTATCTCCTTCTTTAAACTGCCCACCGAAGTCACACCTATGACCCTATCAATGCCAAGCATCTTGAACGCCATTATGTTCGCTCTGTGGTTTATCCTGTGCGGTGGGATGTTCCTGTATCTGCCGTGTCTGGGAATGAATACGAATTCGGGACTGACAAACAGGTGAACATCACCATACTTCGTCTTCAGCTCCTCCTCTCTGCAACCAGCCATTAGCCCGGTATCAAATAGGTTCGTGCCACCGATTACGCCCACCTTATTCTTCCGCAGTTGCATCTGCATAAATAATCATCCTCCTATAAAATATAAGAAAAGATGATAAGATGCGCGATATGCGGTGAAAGAAAGGCATCAGCAGCTCTGCGTGTCTGTGCCGATTGCATACGCAGTGGGAAGGGAATGGAGTATATTGAAGAGGCGCATGCAAAAATAAGAGCGGCATATAAACTCGTGAGCAGCCCACCAAAGACAAATGGCGGGATAACCTGTGGTCTGTGCGCAAATGAATGTAAGATGGGCGAAGGAGAGAGGGGCTATTGCGGTCTTAGAGCCAATATAAATGGGCGATTGGTCTCTTCTGTGCCAGAAGGCTATGCGCTCATGCATGTATATTATGACCCTTTACCGACAAATTGCTGCGCTGCATGGTTCTGTCCCGGCTCTTCACAATTCGGGAAAGTGAATGCCGCAGTATTCTTCTACGGCTGCAATTTCAACTGCATCTTCTGTCAGAACGAAACGCACAAGAATCTCGCTGCTGCGAGGGCGATGAGTGAGCATGATTTCGTATCCGCTGTGGTGCAGCGTGAGAACGCATACTGTATCTGTTACTTCGGTGGCAGTCCCGAACCCCAGCTTCCTTTTGCTATCCGTGCCACACGCAGGATTCTGGATGAGCGGGATTTGCGAATATGCTGGGAATGGAACGGCTGTGGCTCCTCCAATCTGGTGCGCCAGGCGGCGGAACTCTCATCAGCCAGTGGTGGGATAGTTAAATTTGACCTCAAAGCCTTCAACCCGAACCTCAGCCTCGCACTCAGCGGTGTTCCTAACGAGCGAGCATACGAGAACTTCAAGCTCATTGCCGATGAGTTCTTCACTGCCTCCACATCTGCGTCTTCAACACCCGTTCTCACCGCCACCACTTTACTCGTGCCTTTCTATGTAGATGCGCAGGAGGTTGAGAATATCGCACGGTTCATCGCCGATATTGATCCGCGAATACCTTATTCTCTGCTCGTATTCCATCCCGCTTTTTATATGCGCGATATGCCAGTGACGCCACGTGAACAGGTCTTGCGCTGCTATGAAGCGGCGAAGAGGCATCTCAAATATGTTAATATCGGTAATAAACATCTGCTGAGTTTGAGTCTTTGATGGGATTCTCATCAACTTGCTATTTATTTTAGCTTATCTTTGCGCGGTTTATTATTCCATCGCAACTTCTGATTGTTCAGCTCCTGCTCGAGCTCATCTATGAAGAAATCCACAAAATCCGGTCTCATATCTTCCCCTCCTTCCACTAACGCACCATCGTCCATATAGTTCGTTACCACATAGCGCCTGAGTATATCGGTGGGTAGATGAAGCGTCTTCGCAAGTACCGCATGTGAGAAATCGTCCAGTATCTGCTCCGGGTCTCTTCCACTTCTCATGTATCGTAGAGCCTTCTTCTTCTCTTCCGCCCGCACCTCGTCGCCATACCTGTGTATCATGCCAATAAGCCGCTCAACACGATGTTTAGCCAGAATCTTCTTAAATAGCTCTATCTCCTCCTCTATTATCCGCTCCACCTTCCCAACCTCAGATAGCCGCTTCTTCAGGTTCTCCTCGCTTATCTCATACAGGCTATCGAGGTCATATAGCTCAATACCCTCTATCTCACCCACACGCTCCTCTACATCCTTTGGATTCGCAATATCTATGATATACAGTATATTATCGTTCTTGCGATGCTCCATCACGCGCTTCATCATCTCGTAGTCCAGGATGTAATGCGGTGCTGAAGTCGTGCAAATCGCGACATCACAGCAGGATAGCCACTTCTCATTCTCATCCAGCCTCGCTGCTCGCCCGCCTACCTCCTTCGCAAGCTGCTTCGCACGCTCAAACGTGCGATTGGCGATGAACATCGCTTTTAATCTCTTCTCCGAGAGCGCCTTCGCCACCAATGTGCCCATCTCACCTGCACCAATCACAAGGATACTCTTACCTTCCAGCCCCCATGTGACGTATTCTGCGAGTTCAACCGCGGCTGAGCCGATAGAAACTGACCCTTCGTTTATGCGAGTTTCCTGCCTCGCTCGCTTACCCACCTTTATCGCTCTATCAAATGCGAGGTCCAGCAGTTCGTCCAGTTTGCCTTCCTTCTTACTATCCAGATAGCACTTCTTTATCTGCCCCAATATCTGGTCCTCGCCCACTATCATCGATTCCAGCCCGCAAGCAACCCGCATCAGGTGCTCCAGCGCATCTTTACCCGTGAATATGCCACCCTTCTCCAGCTTCAACTGCTCAACCACCGCTTCTAAAATCTCCTCCGGGCTATCTGCGCTGATATACGCCTCCACACGGTTACATGTATTTAGTATTGCGTAACCCCTGACACGAGGGTTCTGTGCGAATAAATCGGGCTTCAACCGCTGAGCTATCTCTTCCAGTTCCTCTACACTACACTTCTTATGAGAGAACCACAAAGTGCCGAGTTTATGCATATTTATCACCAATAATCCTGAGTATGAGCTCCTCTGCAACTGCCGGTGGGGCATCAAGCGCAGCCCAGCAATCGGGGTCATGCAGAACCTGGTTCAATATCTCCTGCCGACGCGCCTCATCCTTAATGGTAGCCTTCAGTTCTGTCCTCAGTCTTGACTGAATCAACAGCATCTTCCCCTCTCGCTCTCCTATAAGTGGCGCTATCTTCTCCCTCATATATCTCGCCATTGCCGGTCCTCTACCTTCCGTGGAGATTGAGATCAGGAACCCGTGCTTATTTATGACAGAGCCCATGAAGACATCACCTCTGTGCCTGTAATTGATGAGCACATTGAACTTGAGCGCGGCATTCAAGATGTGTTCATTCAGAGGCTCGTCACTGGTAGAGATAATAGCGAGGAAAGCGCCTTCCAGGCATCTCCGCAGGTCCTCATGCCACAGGTCACACTGAAAGCACTTCAGTTTACCCTCCGCTGCGAACTCCCTTATTCGGGGTGTGAAGTCACGACTGTAAACCTCAACCGCAACTTCGGCACCCTCCGCGCCTGCGGTCTCCAGAATCTGCCGTATCTTCCGCTCTGCAACCTCACCGCCACCAAATACCACTATCCGCTTACCGGCAGCATTGATATATAATGGGAGCATAGATTAACATTATATTTCATCACTTTTTAAATATATAACCAACGGTGGAATAAAATGGCGATGGAGACGAAAGAGCGGGGCTATGTGAGATTACCAGCATTTTTAGAACGTGGCTTCTCAGATTTGAGGCGCGAGGTGGTAGCGAGGCGGAGATGCAGCATGTGTGGAACCTGTGCTGCTTTTTGTGATAAGATAAGGATAGAAGATGGTGAACCGGGCTTCATTGAGGATTATGACACCGTCTGTGGACTGTGCTATACCGTCTGCCCCAGAACCTTCATGCCACGAGCGGAGATAGAACAGAAGATATTTGGTGAAGTCAGTATCGGTAATGATGTTCTTGGTATATATCGTGCATGCTACGAAGCGCGCACGAAGAAGGGTGATATAAGAGAAAAGGGTCAGGATGGGGGTGTGGTTACTTCTATACTCGCTTATGCACTGGAGACACATGCGATAGACTGCGCGGTGCTCACTACTGCGAATGGCGATTGGAGACCCCGAACGGAGGTTGCGAGAGATTACGAAGCGTTGAAGGAAGGTGCAGGCACAAAGTATACCTTATATCCTTCTGTCATAGGGGTAAGAGAGGCGCAGGAGGAGGGCTGCAACGCCATTGCATTTGTCGGTCTGCCATGTCAGATACAGGGTTTGCGAAAGGCAGAGACTGCGAATGCGAATCAGCCATATGAACTCCGAATTGATGATGTGAAATTGTTGATAGGGCTGTTTTGCACCGAGAACTACAATGAGGAGCTACTGGATTTCGTGAACGAGCATGTTCCGTTGGAGCGTGTGAAGAAGTTTGATATAAAGGGTAAAGAGCTTCTGGTGTATGACGATGATGGAGAGGTCATTTCCTTCTCACTGGCAGATTTAGAGGGTTTTGTGGGGGATGGATGCTCGGTCTGCACGGATTTCACCGCCGAATTGGCTGATATCTCCGTAGGCTCCGTAGGCTCGGCTGAGGGCTGGTCAACCGTTATCGCACGCACGGAACGAGGCGATGAAATGGTGAGAGGCGCCTCAGAGAGTGGATATATAGAAGTAAGGGCTATAAATGCGGAGGGTCTGGAGCTGATAAAGAGGCTGGCGATGAAGAAGCGTAAACGAGGTGAGGAGGCAGGACTGTAAAGGTATAATCTTTTATCTTTTATTTTTTGTAAAAGAAAGTGAGGCTGTATAATGCAGGAAGAGGTGGAGAGATGAGGGATAATAATAAAGCTGATAAAGACGAAGAAGAATCGGTAGTGCTCCGTGTGGCGGAAGCATACCACCGTGATGCCGGGCGAGGTATAGCAAGGATAGATACCGAGACTATGCGGAAGCTCGGCGTGGTTAGTGGCGATGTAGTGGAGATAGAAGGTAAGAATATCGCAACTGCTATCGTTTGGCCCGGCTATGCACCCGATAGTGGTAAATCAATAATCAGGATTGATGGTAATATAAGGAGTAATGCCGGCGTTGCCATTGATGACCGCGTGCGTGTGCGCAAGACGAAGGTAAGAGATGCGAAGCGAATTGTGCTTGAGCCCACACAGCCGGTAAGAATCGCAGGGGGTGAACGCTACTTAGCGAGGATACTGAAGGGGCGACCGATAACAAAGGGGCAGATTATCAGGGTTGAGATGCTTGGCAACCCCATTACTTTCGTTGTCACCAATACCGTCCCGCTGGGCACGGTGATACCGAGGTTGGATACGGAGATAGTGCTACGTAAGGCGCGTGAGGAGCGAATTGGGGTGCCACATGTGACTTACGAGGACATCGGGGGCTTAAAACGCGAGATTGGAATGATAAGGGAGATGATAGAACTGCCATTGCGGCATCCCGAGCTATTCGAGCGACTGGGCATCGAGCCGCCGAAAGGAGTGCTTCTCCACGGTCCCCCGGGCACGGGTAAGACATTGATAGCGAAAGCGGTAGCAAATGAGACAGATGCGAACTTCTATTCCATCTCCGGTCCCGAGATAATGAGCAAGTTCTATGGAGAGAGCGAGAAGCATCTGCGTGACATATTCGAGGAGGCGGGTAAGACCGCTCCTTCCATCATCTTCATTGACGAACTCGATTCCATCGCGCCGAAACGCGGCGAGACAACGGGTGAGGTAGAGAGGCGAGTGGTGGCGCAGCTGCTCGCTCTCATGGACGGGCTGGAATCCCGCGGTCAGGTGGTGGTTGTTGGCGCCACGAACAGACCAAATGCACTTGATGAGGCTTTAAGGCGTGGTGGACGGTTCGACCGCGAGATAGAGATAGGTATACCGAACAGGAACGGTCGTGAGGAGATTCTGCAGGTGCATACGCGTGGCATGCCCCTCGCGGACGATGTAGACCTGAAAGAGCTTGCGGACCTCACGCATGGATTCGTGGGTGCCGACCTCGCAACTCTGTGTAAGGAGGCGGCAATGCACGCACTACGCAGGATACTGCCAGAGATAGATATGGAGAAGGAGATACCGCCGGAGGTGATGGAGAAGTTGCGGGTGACGAAGGAGGATTTCAAAGAGGCTTTGAAGAATACTGAACCTTCTGCGCTCCGTGAGGTCTTCGTTGAGGTGCCGAATGTCAAATGGGACGATATTGGTGGTCTGGAGCGAGCGAAGCAGGAATTGAAGGAGGTTGTTGAGTGGCCTTTGAAATATCCCGAGGCGTTCTCGCATCTGAAATCCAAGCCGCCGAAGGGTATCCTCCTGTTTGGTCCACCCGGCACGGGTAAGACGATGCTGGCGAAGGCGGTGGCGAATGAGAGTGAGGCGAATTTCATATCCATCAAAGGTCCAGAACTGCTCTCCAAATGGGTGGGTGAGAGTGAACGTGCGGTTCGTGAGATATTCAGGAAGGCGAAACAGGCAGCTCCGTGTATCATCTTCCTCGATGAGATCGATTCCATTGCCCCGGTTCGGGGTGGCGGTTATGACTCACACGTGACGGAGCGAGTGGTCTCTCAGATGCTGACCGAGATGGACGGACTGGAGGAGCTGAAGGATGTAATCATTATAGCAGCGACGAATCGCCCGGACATGGTGGACCCCGCATTGTTGCGTCCCGGACGACTTGACCGGTTGATATACATCCAGCCACCGGATAAAGAGGAGCGTAAGAAGATATTTGAGGTGCATCTGAGAGGTAAGCCAATAGCCAGTGATGTTGACCTTGATGAGCTCGCAGATAAGACCGGTGGCTATGTGGGAGCAGATATAGCGGCGATAGTGAGGGAGGCGGTAATGAATGCCTTAAGGGAGTTCATCAGCTCTGGTGTCTCGGATGAGCACGTGAAAGAGGCGGTAAAGAACGTGATGATAAGGAAGAAGCATTTTGATGCCGCTATTAAGACCGTTAGACCCACTAATCTACCCAAAGCCCAGAACGAATTCAAGGAGAAGGCAGAAGATTTCGTGAAATACGCGTATGTTTAAATACTGCTATTACCTATTCTTATAAGATGCGATTGATGGTTCCGCATCCCGGTCATTTCGACGCATTGAAGGAGATAATAGAGGTTAAAGAATCGGAAAGTCTGAATGCAGTAGAAGAGGTCTATATGGGTGGCTCGCCGGAGGTGATGGGCAGTGGAAGGGGGGTGCTCCACGCACCACTTATTGACGAGATCAGGGAACAGACTGAATATGCACATCAGCATGGCATCAAGATGAACATCGCTCTGAATTCGCCATGCACCGGTGGGCATCATCTGACCTTCGAGGGCTACAAGATGTTTGAATGGTATCTTGAGGAATTGAACAAAGCGTGCGTAGATGGCGTTATAGTTGCCGAGCCCTATCTCGTGGAGTTACTGCGTGAATTCCCGATGAAGACGATTGTATCCTGTTTGGCTTATGTGGATGCGCCACAGCGTGCACGGTTCTTTGAGGAACTCGGCGCTGATGTGATAACTGTGGATACGAATATAAACCGCCATTTCCCTACGCTGGAGGCGATGGTGAAAGCGGTGAACTGCGACATCAGGGTGATAGTGAACGAGGGCTGCCTTTACAAATGCCCGTTTCGATATTCTCATTACAATCTCGCATCGCATCTCAGCAGCTTGAATCAGCCGAGAACGCCGCTCTTCGCTCCCGATTTCTATTTTGACAAGTGCATTAATATCCGCTTGAGAGACCCGACGCAGATTATCAAGTCTGCATGGATAAGACCCGAAGACCTGAGGGAATACGAGGCTATCGGGATAAATAGCTTTAAACTCTCAGGCAGGACGAAGGCAGTGAACTGGATAATAAACTGCATGCGTGTATATTCCCGAAGGTCGTATGATGGTAACCTACTTGAACTCCTGGATTGCCCTCAGATGCTCCGTTATGTCTTCTATATTGACAATAAGAAGCTTGAAGGTAGTATAGAGCAGTGGAAGAAGTGCGATAAGCATTGTCACGAATGTGGCTATTGCGATAAACTCACAGCGGAGGTATTGAGCACCATCAAGTGAAATGAGACTGATAGTTCCACATCCCGGGCATTTCGACGGGTTGAAGGAGATAATAGGGTATAAAGAGGAGAAGCATTTAGCAGATGTGGATGAAGTTTATATGGCGGGCTCACCGCAGGTGATGGGTAGCGGGAGAGCGACGCTGCATGCCGCACTTATAGAAGAGATAAGGGAACAGACCGAGTATGCACATCAACATGGCATCAAGTTAAATATAGTGATGAATCCATCCTGCCTGGGTGGCTACCACCTCACCTTCGAGGGCTACAAGCTCTTTGAATGGTATTTTGAGGAACTGAACAAGGCAGGTGTGGACGGTGTCACGGTGGCGGAGCCATATTTAGTGGAACTGCTGAGGGATTTCCCGATGGAAACCGTCATATCCTGCGTATCTCATGTCGATTCGCCACAGCGAGCGGAGTTCTATGAGGCGATTGGCGCTGATAGAATCACGGTGGATACGAACATAAACCGCGATTTTGATACGCTGGAGGCTATAATGAGAGCGGTGAACTGTGACATCAGGGTGATAGTGAACGAGGGCTGCCTTTACAAATGCCCGTTTCGGTATGCACACTTCAACCTCTTCTCGCATATAACTGCCGCTTCAGGTGCAGGCGCACAGCCACTGAACACCTTCGGTGATTATTACTTCGATAAGTGTATATCCATAAGGGTTCGTGACCCTTCACAGCTCATCAGGTCACCATGGATAAGACCGGAGGACATCGTGGAATACGAGAGAATAGGGATAGAAGATTTTAAGATAGCGGGGCGCGCAAATGCAGTGGGGTGGATAACAGCCTGTATGGATGCATATTCGCGGAGGTCATACGAGGGTAACCTGCTTGAACTCCTGGATTGCCCCTCTGAGCTCCGTTATATGTTTTATATTGATAATAAGAAGCTTGAAGGGTGTATAAACCAGTGGAAGAGCTGTAATAAGATGTGCGATACCTGCCGATATTGTGATGAAGTGACGAGCATGGTGTTGAGCGTGAAGAAATGAGAGCCGGGGGTAGGGGTGAAAGGCGATGAATGAGGAGATAATCGCGGGCAGGAAGAGACTGGAGGATGAATTGAGAGCACTCTTAGGTAATATCTTCGTCCCTGAGGCGAAGGTATTCGGGATGGTATGTGGCTGCACTGGCTTCGCTGCCGATCTGAGAGGACTGAAGAGCGATGACGTGGTGGTATTCAGGGATAAGATAAGCGCGATACTGGAGGATATAAGCAGGTCAGTGGGTGTGGAGCCCGAGTTCATCTATGCGAGGAAATTACCTGGCTCGGATGAGGTCGTAACGCTCACCGCAAGACAACTATGTCCACGTTGCAAGCGCGAATTTGCGGGTTCAAAGGCTGCTCCCCGCCCTGATATAATGGTGCTCAAGAAGCGAACCTGAAAAAATATAGAAAGTTTTTTTAATGAGGAGAATAATTTAATAGATGTTTAGATGTGATGTAGAGAAAGTGAAAGTGTAAAGGAGATGGGGGAGGACGAGATATTCATTAAAGTCAGGAATGTGAGTAAGGAGTTCAATGGCAAGCCGGCGTTGAAGAATGTGAGCCTGGATATAAGAGAGCTGGAGCCTTTGGGGCTTCTTGGTAAGAGTGGCTCAGGGAAATCGGTATTATTGCGTATGCTCAGGGGAACGGAGGAGTATGCACCAGATAGTGGCGAGATTATTTATAGGGTGGCGATGTGCCCCTCGTGTTCATGGATAAGTGGACCGAGCAAGGTGGGCACTCCGTGTAACAAGTGTGGAGCGGAGTATGAGTTGAGGGAAGTGAACTTCTGGAAGGATAAGCGAATGCGGAAATTATTGAAGGGCGCAATCGCCATCATGTTACAGCGGAGTTTCGCCCTGTATAGTGATGAGTCAGTTGTGTGGAATGTCCTGGAGGCGCTTGACCGGGCGGGTTACCCGAAGAGCAAGAGGATGAAGCGTGTGTATGAGCTACTGGGCGCGGTGAAGATGCTGCACCGTGTTAACTTCCCTGATACAAGGGACCTCAGTGGCGGCGAGAAACAGCGGATGGTGCTTGCAAGACAGTTAGCCCTGGAACCCATTCTGCTACTGGCTGACGAGCCTACTGGAACTCTTGACCATGAAACCGCTCGCGTCGTGCACCGCGCATTGATAGATAGCACAAAAGGTGGAACCACATTACTCGTCACTTCGCACTGGCCTTACGTGATTAGAGAGTTGACGGAGAAGACGGCGTGGCTTGATAATGGCGAGCTCGTTTCATACGGTGATACAGAGCAGGTGGTGAGCGATTTTGAGAAAGAAGTGGGCGAAGTAGAGCGGGGTGAGTTCAAGAAGTTCGGAGAGCCGAAGATAAGAGTGGAGAACCTGAAGAAGTATTACTATTCCGCATCACGGGGTGTGGTAAAGGCGGTTGATGGCGTCTCTTTTGTTGTATACGAGAATGAGATATTCGGGATAGTGGGGCATAGTGGAGCGGGTAAGACGAGCTTAATGCGGATTGTGAGCCATTTAGACCCGGGTACAGACGGTGGAGCGTGGGTGCGGAGTGGTGATAGATGGATAGAGGCATCAAAAGCCGACGTTGACACATTTATAGGACCGGGTGGGGAGATTATGGGTGGTACAACAGATTGGAGAGCGCATTTTGTGGGTGTATTGCACCAGGAATACTCGCTCATTCCCGGTCTCACGGTCTGGGAGAACCTCACGCATGGTATAGGTCTTGATATGCCAGAGGAGCTCGCACAGATGAAAGTGAGATTCATGCTGAAAGGAGTGGGATTTAGCGATGATGAGATAGAAGAGATATTACCAAAGACGCATCTTGAGTTGAGCGTGGGAGAACGTCAGAGGATACTTATCGCGCAGGTATTGATGAAAGAGCCGGAGATAGCAGTGCTTGATGAGCCCACAGGGACGATGGACCCGGTGACGAAGAAATACGTGGCTGAGACGATATTGAAGGCGAGGGAGAACCTTGGCATCACATTCGTGATAGTGACACACGATTTAGACTTTGCGAAGAAGGTATGTGACAGGATAGCGTATATGAAAGCGGGCAAAATAACGAAGATAGAGGACTTGAGAGCTGGTTAGATATATTTTCATGGTCATAAATTATAGGAAAAGAAGAGAGGTAAAATGAGTGAAGTAGAAGGGGAGGAACCGTTTGTGATAGTCCGCGATGTCTGTAAGACATTCGACGGCAAAGAAGCATTGAAGAATGTGAGTGTGGAGATAAGAGAAGGGGAATCGCTCGGGTTGCTCGGCAGGAGCGGAGCAGGGAAGTCGGTCTTGCTTCACATGCTCCGTGGCAGTGAGGAGTATGCACCCACTTCTGGTGAGATAATCTTCAGAGTGGCTATGTGCCCCTCATGCGGTTGGGTAACATCACCGAGCAGAGTCGGGGAGCCATGCAGTAAATGCAATGAGAAGCTGGAGTTGAAGGAAGTGAATTACTGGAAGGACAAAGAGGGGCGTAAGAAGGTGAAGAGAGGCGTTGCTATCATGTTGCAGCGGACTTTTGGGCTATACAGCGATGATACGGTGATGTATAATGTCTTACAGGCACTGGAGAGCAGGAATTACCCCCCTGCGAAGCGGTTCAGACGTGCGTATGAGCTCCTGAAGGCGGTGAAGATGCTGCATCGTGTGACTTTCCCCGCCGCGAACCTCAGTGGAGGAGAGAAGCAGCGAGTGGTGCTGGCAAGGCAACTCGCATTGGACCCCATGCTGCTCCTGGCTGATGAGCCCACCGGCACACTCGATTTCGAGACTGCGAAACTGGTGCATAAAGCACTTAAGGAGAGCACACACGGTGGCATGACAATGGTGGTCACCTCCCACTGGCCTTATGTTATTGAAGAGCTAACCGAGAAGACTTTATGGCTCGACCACGGTGAGGTGGTGGAATACGGTGATTCGAAGCAGGTAGTGGCGGATTTTGAGAAGCAGGTGGGCAAGATAGAGCGCGAGGAGTATGTGAAGGTCGGTGAGCCGAAGATAAAGATTGAGCATTGCAAGAAGTATTACTATTCCGTCTGGCGCGGGATGGTGAAGGCGGTAGATGATGTCTCACTCACGATATATGAGAATGAGATATTTGGGCTTTTGGGTAAAAGTGGAGCGGGGAAGACGAGTCTGGCTCGTATTATAGCGCAGATAGACCCGTTAACAGGCGGTTCGGTCAAGATAAGAGCGGGCGATAAATGGATAGAAGTGGGGCGAGTTGCGGAGACCGGAGTATGGATTGCATGGGGCGCGACCACGCCAGGGGTGGGTGAGCAGGCAGCCACGCGCGTTGCCATGTTGCATCAGGAATACACGATGTATCCGGATAAGACGGTGCTGGAGAACCTCACAAGCTGCATAGGTGTCAGGTTACCCGAGGAGCTGGCGCGAATGAAGGCGAAGTTCATACTTGAGAGTGTGGGATTCACAGAAGATGAAGCGGAAGAGATCCTGTCTAAGGACCATACTCAGTTGAGTGCAGGTGAGAAACAGAGGATAGCGATTGCGCAGGTATTGATGAAGGAGCCGGCGATAGCGATACTTGATGAACCCACGGGAACAATGGACCCGATAACGAAGAAGTTCGTCGCCGATTCTATAAGAGCCGCACGTGAGAATCTGGGTATGACCTTCCTTATCGTATCGCATGACCATGATTTTGTTAATATGGTCTGCGATAGAGTCGCGCACATGCAGAATGGGCGGATAGTGAAGATAGAGGATTTGAGGTAAGAGTGAGATAATGGCAGCAGGAGTGGGTAGAGAGACCCGGCTGGTGGCATGCAGAAGAGGTCAGGGGCTTGGACTGGGTGGAGGTTTTGCACAGCGGGGGACATTCGCGAAAGCGTTGGAGAACGATGTGATAAATATTGCGATGTCACCCGGTTACAGGCACGTTCCAAAGCCGGTATGTGAAATAACCACAGAGTTGAGGGATAGGGGTATAAACGTGGGAGAGATAATATTGAATGCAGGCGATGGCACACCCGCAGATGCACCCTCAGGTGGCGGGCATGGTGTCGCATTCGGGCTGGAGCCGAAGGAGATAGAGATAATAGGGCGACATAAGCTCGCTCTATTGAATCATGGCAATGTGAAGCAACATTTCATCTATAAGGTTCGATTCGTGTTGGCGAGGATAAACATACCGGTTATTGTACTCTGCCAGTGCCCCGTAGACTACGGTGATTTCGAGGCAATAGGGATAAGTACGAGACACAAAGAGGGTAAGACGCCAGGTAAAGTTGTAGAGATTGTGAGTGGAATCGTAAGGCATGAGAGCGTGCCACAGGATAAGTTGAATGAGATAACGAGTAAGGTGAAGATGTGTCTACGTGAGATAGAAGAAGGCAAGTTCGGTAAGAGATAAGAATTAAGGGATAGAACGCGGTAGAACGGCAACACATGCAACTGAAACTGAACGAGTTACTGGGGATAGGGGACTTTATGCTGGTGGAGAGTAGTTATGCAGAACAGCGATGGATAGCGAAAACGCTCGATTACATGCGTAAGGTGAAAAGAGCGGATGTTGATGAGTTACTGAGGATATACGACGATAGAAGTGCGCTTATAGGTGTTGCGATACATGACAGGGAGCTGGGTTTCTGGATTGTATTCACCGATTTCATCGCGGGTCGAAGAGAGATAGAGGAATTTAATGCGCTCGCAGCCGATATGGGAGGCGATAGAGAACGAGAGGTGGAGGTGAAGTGGAGGGCGTTTCGTGAGGGCGTGATTGAGTTCTATTCCACCGGGCTGGTGAACCGATTGTTCTGTGATTGTAATATAAAGGAGGAAAGTTTTTATTCGCGTGCGAGGATAGAGGCACTGAAGAAGCTGGTGACCATGTTTATAGGAGAAGCCCCTATCGGTGATACAATTGAGATTGGCTGCGGCGCCGGTGAAGCGACGGTAGCGCTCCATGAGCTGGGCATCTCTCCCATCACCGTGGATATAAACAAGTGTGAGATATGCAGGGGGCTGGAAGAGGGTGTGCTTGAGCCAGGGAAGAGTATTGTGCTCGATTGCTCCCTCCTTTCTTCGTTCTTCAGCCGTGAATTTGACGTCGTGTTTGGGTTCATGGTGGGTAAACTAACACCCTATGAGATATTCAACTGGGAGAAGGTATTAAGAGAAGTGCCGAAGGTGCTAAGGGTAGGAGGGAAAGTCCTGTTCACCGTTTCAAGCGAGGAGGAGGCGAAGATTCTGGAGGATATACTGAAAGATACATTTAAAGGAGAGATAAAAGAGAACAAAGCAAGCAACGGATATTTCGACCACTGGATTTATACAGGCACTTTATCAGGGTTAGAGGATTAACGAAGCAGTTTTATTTCATTTGCTTTTGCCCAATATCTGCATACGTCGCCTCGTGCGCCATTCCTCTAAATGCTCTATCCATTCCTCATGCCTCTTATCTATGTATTCCTTCGCCGCCAATAGCTTCTCGGGCGAATCTCCAATCAGTATCATACGCGGCACAAAATCTCGAATGGGGAAGCCGGTATGGGGGTCGAAGGCATCATCTGAATTCGCCTTCTCCTGGTCCACCTGCAGTCCAAACTTCTCCGCCGCCTCGAATACTATCCCGGTGGTTACACCACGGGGGATTGGTAATGCATACTTCTTCTCTTCCATTAGCCCGCGCCACCTCCTTCCCCGGGCATCTCCAGAGCGCCAAGTTCATCCGCTTCCTCCTCTGCATAGCATTCCAGACAGAGGATACGCCCGGCTATCTCCAGATATTCATCCACTTCCTTACCACACTTGGAGCACCGCATCTTCTTCACCGCTCTCCCACCTTCCTCTTTATCTGCCTTCGCAGCTTCTCGCTCCATCCATCTTCGGCTTCTCTCCTCTGCCGTTTCTTCTCTTTCTTGCATTTTTTCTTTCCAATATTAACAATTGTTTTATTGATATATAAAAGGTGCTGAAAAGATGCGGATAAAGCTCGGATGGAGCCCGAAGAGGTATTTCTTCGATACGCACCGCGCATTAACACCTGTGGAGACGCTGAGGCGAGTGGAAACGGTAGTTGATAAGGTGGGAATAACCGGGATAGAGGATATTACCGGGCGGGATAAGCTCAATATACCGGTATATCTGGCGCATAGACCCGGCACGGAAGCGGGTGCTGCCCCGGTTCACACGGGCAAGGGTCTAACGGGGGACCAGGCGCGGGTATCAGTGCTTATGGAGGCAATAGAGCGTTATTCCGCGGAGATAAAAGAAGAAGACCGCGCTAAATTCCGATTTGAATCGTATAAAGAAGGTAACAGCGAGAATAAGGTAGAACCCTCTTCTCTTATATTGAGTGCGCTCTCTAAGGTGACTCCCGATAGCAAGATAGAGTGGTGTGAGGGTTATGACCTCATGGCGGAGGATGAAGTCCTTCTGCCCGCAAATGCCGTTTATCATCCATACACCACGACCAGAGGCGGAAGGCTGTTCAGGAGTGATAGTAATGGTATAGCTTCGGGTAACAACCTGGAGGAGGCGATATTTCATGGCATGATGGAAGTGATAGAGCGAGATGCATTGAGTTATGCCGAGATAAAGAAGGATGCAGGTAAGAGAATAGCGATAGAAGAGGATGATGGCTTGATATACGAGCTTAAAGAGAGATTCAATTCCCGGGGTATTGAAACCCATTTCTGGTATATTCCAACGGATGTCGGATTTCCCACCGTTGTTTTAGCCCTGGATAGCCCCGAGAAGAACGCGAATCTCCTCGTCTATGGCGCGGGCACGCACAGTGACCCGCGAATTGCAGCGATAAGAGCGATAACAGAAGCTGCACAGTCCAGGCTCATGCAAATAGTAAAAGGAAGCAGTGGCATTACACCTGTGGATTACGAGACGGTGAAGAGAATGAACAGGCACTGGTTTGAGACTAAGGACGGGGATAAGGATGCGGTGAGATTGAGTGAGCTACCCTACCTGGCGACTGATACGATAGATGGGGATATAAAGATAGCACTTGAGCGGTTGAGAGCGATAGAGAAGCGAGTGCTCGTGGTGGATCTGACGCGTGAGGAGATTGGAATACCCGTAGTAAGGGTGGTAATACCGGGCTTTGAGGTATATGCCAGGAATCCAGAGAGATTGGGGCACAGATATAGATAGAGATAGCAGATTATATTACAATTATTTAATATAATCATAAGATTTGAATATATATAGACAATTTCAGCTTCTCAGGATTGGAACATTCAAAAAAATGGAAAAATTTAAATGTATGTAAACTGAACTATTAATGGTGGTAAAAATGGCGGAGGGTATTTGTTATGTCTGCAATCAAACGTTCAGAGCGGCAGACAAGGATGCGCTGGTGGATAAGATAGTGGAACATATAATGGCATCGCATCGCGGTTGGGCTTGGGGGGATGCAATGCAATCGAAGAACGTATTTGAGAAATGCCCGGTATGCGGCGCGACGCTCGGCAGACTCGTTGCTAAGTGCCCCAACTGCGGCGCCGATATGGTGGAACAATTCGCAAGAAAGGTAACCATGGGGTATGTAAAGGGCTAATAGAGGGGGTAACCAACAACCAACCCCCTTCATTTTTTATTTTTTAGATGTTTTGTTGCACCCTCTCAGACTATTCGGAACTGTCAGAATAGAAAGTTTTATGTATTAAGAAACAAATATATATTTATCAGGATATGGATGAGCGAATAAAGAAGTGTCCGGAATGTGGGTCCAGGAACCTGGTAACAGACGTTAAGCATGGAGAGCTCTATTGCGCTGACTGTGGAGTAGTGATAGCGGAGAATCTTGTGGACCATGGACCAGAATGGCGTTCCTACGACGATGAGCAGGCATCAAAGCGTGTCAGAACAGGTCCTCCTATGAGCTACAGGATTCATAATAAGGGCTTGAGCACACCTGTGCCCGAAGCTTTCGCCCGCACGAAGAGATTGCGGGGGATAATAAGTATGGATAGTAATGAGAAGATTCTCTCCTTTGCACTCGGTGAGATAGATAGAATGGCAAGTGCACTTAAACTGCCAACAGAGATCAGGGAGGAAACTTCTGTGTTATATCGGCGAGCGGCGAAGCAGAATTTGATAAAGGGGCGAAGTATAGAGGAATTAGCTTCTGCAATGCTGTATATTGTGTGCAGGCAGTATCATGTGCCGCGGACGCTGAAGGAGATTGCACAGGTCTCGCGAGTACCCCTGCGAAAGATAAGGCGCGCATATATATTCCTTGTGCGCAAGCTCGATATAAAACTCGCGCCCGCAGACCCCGCGCAGTATGTACCCAGATTCTGCTCTGAGCTGGGGTTGAGTGATGCGATAAGGGAGAGAGCGATAGAGATACTGAAGGGGAACGAGGATACGAGTGCAGCGAAGGGCTGGGGACCAACTGGCACCGCCGCGGCTGCGATATATCTCGCTGCGAGTTTGAGTGGCGTCTCGATCTCGGAGAAGGAGATAGCGAAGGTCGCAGGTACAACCCCGATTACTATCCGGAACAGGTGTAAGGAGCTGGAGGATAATTTAAAGATAGATACAGATATCCTATCATATCCCCATCAAAAGGGTGCGTATTTTGTGATATGACTCTTTATCCTGGTTCTGAAAAGTTTATAAGGCTATAGCCCTTTACTATAATGCACACAATGTATGACAGATTGGGTATTATGGACCCGAGGAAGAGAATAAGAGCACTGCAAGAACTGGTGTATCCTTCTATCATCCACTCGATGTGGAGCACGGAGGACAAAATTCGGGCTCTCTACCGCCATAAAATCAGAGTTGTGAAGATGATAGAGCAATTGCGAGACATAGAGGCGAAGAAGGAGCTGAATAGAGACCTTGAAGCGCTATATTCGCAGTATATAGCCCTTTTTGGCTTTGAAGTGGTGGAGATAAGGAAATATGAGCTGGAAGTGGAGAGGGAGCAGGAGGATATAGAAGCTCAGCCCGCTGTCACTCCCGCCGCCTACGGGGAATTCGAGGGAGAAGTGCCGGTACCAACCTCCACACGCTGGATTAAAGCTCGTGTGAGGATGATTATGGCACAGGTATTGAAGATGTCCATCATGAATCGGGCATATCCGGTGGATGAGCTTGCAACGCTGGTGGATAACCTCTCCACACTTGAAGCTAAACTATCCCTGGAGCCAGACACACCTGAGAAGGCTGATATATTTGAGGATATAGATAAGGTAAAAGAGCTTCTGTTGCATTGCCAGTGATGAAGGTGATATCAGTAATAGGGGAGAAGAACTCAGGTAAGACGACCCTCATCGAGGATTTGATAGCGATGCTAAGGGATTATGGCAGCGTAGGTTGTATAAAACATGCGCAAGAACTCGCCCTCGATGAATCAAAGGATACAACGCGGCTATTCAATGCCGGTGCTGAGCTGGTCATAGGGGCTTCAGAGCATGCGACATTGAAATTATGCAGGGGTAAGAGCCTGAAGGAGCAGCTAAAAGATATGGCGGATTCTGGCATGGATTTCGTGCTTGTTGAGGGTTTCAAACGCTCTGATTTGCCCAAGATCGCTATTGAGCCCCTCCCGGATAGGGATGGTGGTGAAATCACAAACGTAGTAATGAGGTTATCAGGGGATCCAAAGGGCTATCTCAAAGAGATAGTTGAATTAGTTCTTAAAATTGAGGATTACGAGAGATGTGTGGTGAAATAGAAGAAGAGGATGGGGAAGAGAGAGGGGATGTTAAGGATGATAAGAGGAAGCTGGCTATGTTACTGGTATACTGGGTTGAGCATAACAGGGAGCATGCACGCGATTTTAAGCGCTGGGCGGAGAAAGCC
Source organism: Candidatus Methanophagales archaeon (assembly GCA_021159475.1). GTDB lineage: Archaea > Halobacteriota > Syntropharchaeia > Alkanophagales > Methanospirareceae > G60ANME1. The sequence goes on along the minus strand of JAGGRS010000088.1, from coordinate 907 downwards.
AGGGCGTTTGGCGAGGAAGGGATGCATATATATGAAGCGATAATGGAAGCGGTTAAGCATACGGGCGAAGTGAATGAATACCTTCTTAAAGCTTTTGAACTTATAAGTAATAACAAACAGAAGAAATGAAGATACTGATATGCGGTAAAGGAGGCAGTGGTAAGAGTTCCATAACTGCTCTGCTTGCAACCGAACTTGATAGGCGAGGGTACAGGGTTATTGTGGTGGATAATGACGAGTCGAACTTCGGACTGCATATCCAGCTGGGGATGGAACTCCCGAAGGATTTCGCTATGCACTTCGGCGGTAAGAGAATGATTTTTGAGAAATTAGCGGAGTTGAAGAGGGAGCGAGAGGGGAAAGCCAGTGTATTTGGTGAGCGAATAAGAACAGAAGAGATACCGGGCGATTACCTGAGCAAAAAAGGTAGAATCAGTCTGCTCGCGATAGGCAAGATAAGGGATTTCGGTGAGGGTTGTGCATGCCCTTTTAATGCCTTGAGTGCTGATTTTCTGCGGATGCTTCAGCCCGCACGGGATGAATTCGCGCTTGTGGATACCGATGCGGGGATTGAGCACTTTGGGCGGGGTGTAGAACTCGGCTGCGACCTCATATTGATGGTCATTGACCCGTCTCAGGAATCTATCAGGCTTGCAGATAAGGTGAATAAGATAACAGACAAAGTCGGTAAGCCATTATATTACATTCTGAACAGGACAGATGAAGAGACAGAGGGCTTTATTCTCGATTCCATAGCTCGTGATAAAGTTGTAGCGGCTATACCGGCAGATGAGAGGATAGCCAGGAATGGTCTGTTAGGCAAGCCTCTGGATTTCGAGCTGGAAGGGATAAATAAGCTTGCAGAGTTCCTGACAAAGATGAAAGAGCAAAGAATGGGATGAAAAAA
>JAGGRS010000054.1 GCA_021159475.1 Candidatus Methanophagales archaeon | reverse complement strand
TTTCGCTCATCCCCGCATTTCATCGTAATGCTGAGATAACTAAAAACATCATTATTTATATATAACTTGAACTCAATTTTAATTTAGAGCACTATTAGCGGAATGGAGTTATGGAGCAATTAGAGATGGATAAAAAGGTAAAGGTCCTGAGAGGATTGCTGATAATTATCGTATGTGTGGTGCTGGTGGTATCTGCGGTATCTGTATTTGTGCTGCATTCTGAACATTCAGAACTTTTAGAAGGGTTTCTATACGGAGCGATAGGAGTAAGTCTATTCATGATAACAGCTAAGATACTGTCCCTCATACAGAAGGAGGGTAAGCAGGATGATTGAGTTCGATATACCACCTTTCCTCATCTATTATCTCGGTGCGGCATTGGTGCCGCTACTGGGTAGTGGAAAAGTGAGGAAGATTTTTCTCGTTGCTTTAGCCGTTTTTGGGCTTCTATGCGTTGCATTGATACAGCCCCATACCAGCTGGATAATTCCCGTCTTCCCGGGAATTGAACTGACATTATTGCATGCCGATAGGCTCAGCATGATAATGGGCTATATATTCGCATTAGCGGGCGGTGGTGCGATAATATACGGGCTCAGCACGATAAAGGAGGCGGGTCAATATGTGTGCGGATTGCTATATATGGGCAGTGCACTGGGTGCGGTATTCGCGGGCGATTTCTTCACGCTCTTCATCTTCCTTGAGATAATGAGTTTCTCCTCTCTTGGTTTGATATGGTATGAACGCACAAAGCGCTCGATAGATGCTGGGATGCGTTATATCCTGTATCATATATTTGGCGGGTGTCTCACTCTTGCAGGGATAATAATACATTACTCTGTATCGGGTGGTTCTATTGCAGTGGGACCGATAGAACCGGGCATAGGGTACTTCCTGTTGCTCGCAGGGATAGGCGTAAACGCGGGGTTCATACCGCTACATACATGGATACCGGATGCATATCCGAAAGCGACGATAGGTGGCACCATTTTCCTCTCCATATTCACGACGAAGACGGGTATATACATGCTTGCGAGGACTTTCTCAGGCGTGGAAGCGGTGGCATACATGGGCGGTGTGATGGCGCTCTACGGCGTTATATTTGCAATATTGCAGAACGATGTGAGGAAACTCCTCTCTTATCATATTGTGAGCCAGTTAGGCTATATGGTGGCGGGCGTGGGAATGGCGGGAGTGGGAATGGGCGTTATGGGACTGCACGCCGCCGCCACTGCTACGGCTACGGGAACACTGGTGGAGAAATTAGCGTTAGACGGCGCTATTGCGCATCTTTTCAACAACCTGCTGTTCAAGACCACGCTGTTCATGTGCATGGGCGCGATAATATACCGGACGGGAAAGAACAATCTCACCGATATGGGCGGACTTGCGAGGAAGATGCCGATAACGACGATAACGTGCGTGATAGCAGCGCTTTCTATCTCCGGTGTTGTGGGGTTCAATGGCTACATAAGCAAGGGTATGATAATTCACGCCGCTGAACTGAAAGGGATGCACATAGTCGCACTTGCTTTGATGCTGGCTTCGGTGGGCACGCTAATATCATTTATAAAACTCACCTATTTCGCCTTTTTCGCTAAGAACGAGCAGATAGAAGCGAAGGAAGCGCCGTTATCCATGCTCGTTCCGATGTGCGTTACCGCTTTTCTCTGTATGGCTATCGGGGTATATCCAAAGTTGCTTTACACGATATTACCCTTCCGCGATGCTGCGTTCCATTACGAAGCGTTTGCTCCAGGGCACACCTTGGGAACGATGGAACTGGTGCTGATGACGCTTTTCCTGTTCTTCATGCTGGGATACTTCGCGCCCCATGAGAAGATAACCCTCGATTTTGATCACCTGTATAGAAAGGCGGGCAGGAGGGTTATATGGTTCTGTGAACAGCCACTTATGAGTTTCGCAAGTGCTATTGACACCAAACTGAAGAGAATCGCTGATTCGCTCGTATGGTTCAGCCGGAATCCGGTAGGTGCATCATTAATACAGCTGTCCACGACTGGTGCGAGGGTGGCAAAACACCTGCCTCTAAATCTTAATCATTATCATCATCCAGAGAGGGTGGAGCAGCGAGTGATAGTGGAACCAGCGGAGAAATTGACTATAGGAGTAGGAATCGCGGTATTGGTGGTGTTGCTATTCTTCGCTCTTTATCTGATAGTGATGCTAATACATGGATGACTAACATAATTTAACACTTTTAAGGTGATGTGGATGAGCGTCGGGGGCATCGGGGATGAACTATTGAGGAAGGCGCGAATCATTGCTGATTACCAGTTTGGCTCAGGTGCCGGTGAGGCACTGTTCCCGGAGCATGTGGAGTTTGAGTTCATCCTCACGAGGAGTGGGCGAATGTCGCAGATAAAGGATAAGGGCAATGGCATGCGAATAGCGACGTTGAGGAGTCTTGATGGCTTGTTCACACTCGGTATAGAAGGTGCTGTGCGACTACACCGATTCCTGGAGTATCCGCGGATGCGCGTTGTTATGAATAACGCGGTCAGTGAATACATAAGAGCGGGCGGTACGGCATTCTGTAAACACGTGATAGACGTTGACCCTGAGATAAGGGCATACGATGAGGTCATAGTGGTAGATGAGCGAGATAACCTCTTAGCAACGGGCAAAGCGATGTTATCCCCGGAGGAGATGCGAACATTTGAGCATGGAGTGGCAGTTAAGGTGCGATATGGTGTAGAAAGGGGATAAGAATTATGGAGGGCGAATCAATCTGGGATGTGCTGAGGGAGAGAGGGCTCAGTATCTCCACCGCGGAATCGTGCACGGGCGGTCTGTTATCACATTTAATAACCAATGTCCCGGGCAGTTCGGACTATTACAGGGGAGGTGTGGTCGCGTATGCGAACGAGGTAAAGGAGGAGGTTTTGCATGTGCCTGATGAGATAATAGAGCGCGAGGGCGCGGTGAGTGCGGCATGTGCGAGGGCGATGGCGGAGGGCGTGAGGAGACTGCTGCACGCGGATGTGGGCATCGCCACCACGGGCATCGCGGGTCCAACCGGGGGCACACCTGATAAGCCCGTTGGATTGGTTTATATAGCACTGGCTACAAGAGATAACGTCTATCATGAGCGTTATATATTTCATGAGGATAGAGAGGGGAACAAGCATAAGGCGGCGGATGCCGCACTTAAGATGTTACGAGAGCATATATTATCAGGGGCTCGTAGCTCAGAACGGTAGAGCAGCGGGCTTTTAACCCGTCGGTCGCGGGTTCAAATCCCGTCGAGCCCGTTAGCCATTAAATTGGATAGCACAGCGAAGATGAAGAAGGGGAAGGTGAGAGGGAAAGTTTCGATACTTGAACATGAGTTAGTGCCCTTGCACGAAGTGATGACCGAGCGAGAGGTGGAGGAGCTTTTGAATAAGTATAAGATAAAGAAGGAGCAATTACCAAAGATAAAATCCAGCGACCCCGTGATAAGGGAGATAAAAGCGAGGGAGGGGGATGTGGTCAGGATAACGAGGAAGAGCAGAACAGCCGGAAAGACTTTATTTTATCGGCTGGTAACGAAGTAGGAGTAAGAATAAAAGTAAGAATAGAAGTGAGGGGGTGAGATAGAAATAGATATGCTGGATAGAAGTGTTCTTGCGAAGGCGTATTTCAAACGTGAGAAGATAGCGCAGCATCAGCTCGATTCCTTTAATTACTTCCTTGAAGTGGGTATGCAGAACATAATAGATGAGCAATCAGGCATAGAAACCGCGATCAGTGGCGAAGATGAGCGGGGTAAGTATAAGCTGAACGTGAAGTTCGGCAGGATAAGGGTTGACACTCCGAAGTCGAGGGAAGCGGACGGTTCTTATGAGACAATATTCCCCGCACAGGCTCGGTTACGGAATTTGAACTACGCAGCACCCGTGTATCTCGGAATGCAACTGGTGAAGCGATACGAGAACGGGGACGAGGAGCCTGAGGGAGAAGAGGAGGAGGTGGAGATCGGTGAGCTTCCTATAATGGTGAAATCAAGGAAGTGCAATCTCTATGGGCTCTCAGACGACGAACTGATAACGGTTGGCGAAGACCCGCTCGACCCCGGTGGCTATTTCATCATAAATGGCTCCGAGCATGTGATAATCACGCTTGAAGACCTCGCTCCGAACAGGATATTCGTCAATTTTGAGGAGAGATACGGCACTAAGACCGTTGTCGCCAAGGTATTCTCACTTAAACACGGGTTCAGAGTCCCAATCAGGGTGGAGATAAACAGGAAAGGGATACTTGAGGTCTCATTCCCCGCGGTGCCACGGAAGGTGAACTTCGTAACGCTCCTGCGTGCGCTCGGACTTGAGGGCGAAGAGGCGATAGTAAAGGCGGTCTCTGATGACCCGCAGATAGAGAAGTATATCAGGGAGAACATAGAAGAGTGCGATGTGAAGACGCAGGAAGAGGCGATAGAGATACTGGGGCGGAGAGTCGCACCAGCGCAGGCGCGTGAATTCAGGGAGAGGCGCGTGAACTACATCATTGACCGCTACTTCCTGCCACATCTCGACGACCGGATTGCAAAGGCGCATTTCCTGGGCAGGATGGCAGAGGCGTGCTATGAACTCTACCTGGGGCGGCGTGGCGAGGATGACAAGGACCATTACGCAAATAAGCGGCTGAAACTCGCGGGCGACCTGATGGAGGACCTGTTCAGGGTCTCTTTCACCAGATTGGTAAAGGATATGCGGTATCAACTGGAGCGTGCGAATATGCGAAGCCGGGAATTGAAGCTCGCAACTGCTATTCGGTCTGATGTGCTCACCGAGCGGTTACTGCATGCATTAGCGACCGGGAACTGGGTGGGTGGTAGAGCGGGCGTATCGCAGTTACTGGAGAGGAGCAATTATATCGCCACGCTCAGTCATCTCAGGCGCATAATATCACCACTGTCGAGAGCGCAGCCGCATTTTGAAGCCCGTGACCTCCATCCAACGCAGTGGGGTAAGGTCTGCCCCACCGAGACGCCCGAGGGTCCCAATTGCGGGTTGGTCAAGAATTTCTCACAGATGGTTGAGCTAACAGTGGGAGTAGAGCCCGATAGTTTTAAAGATATATTGTATTCACTCGGTATCATACCGCCGGCTCGTTCCCTTGATATTGATGCCAGGACCAGGACTCGCGTATTCGTGAACGGCGATTTCATAGGGTTTGTCACCGAGCCTGAGCGATTTGTGGATGCGGTGCGGCAAATGAGGAGACGGGGTGAGCTCTCTACACAGTTGAACATAGCTCATTACCGCGATAGGCGGGATATAATCATAAATTCGGACCGTGGTAGAGCGAGGAGACCGTTGATAATCGTTGAGGATGGTAAACCCCTGGTCACGGATTCGCATATAGAGAAATTGAAGAGCGGTGAGATAGAGTTTGAGGACCTGGTGAGGGAAGGAGTGGTGGAGTATTTAGATGCGGAAGAGGAGGAGAACGCACTGATTGCAATGAATGAAGAGGACTTGAGAAGCGGTGCGGGCTACACGCATCTGGAGATTGACCCGTCGTTGATTCTGGGTATCGTTGCCGGTCTCATACCCTATCCCGACCATAATTCATCACCCCGTAACACAATGGGCTGCGCTATGCTGAAACAGTCGCTTGGCATTCCCGCTGCCAATTACAGGACCCGCACCGATACCAGAATGCATATACTGCATTATCCACAGAAGCCGATAGTGAATACGAGGACTGCGGAACTTATCTTACGTGGTAAGAGACCTGCGGGTCAGAATTTCGTCGTCGCTGTGCTGAGCTATGAGGGTTATAATATGGAAGATGCGTTGATATTGAATCGTGCGGCAGTGGATCGCGGTCTGGGCAGGAGTCACTTCTTCAGGACTTACGAGGGCGAGGAGCGGAGATACCCGGGCGGTGAGGAGGACAGGTTTGAGATACCGGGGACGGAGATAGCGGGCGTGAGGAGTCATGAAGCCTACAGCCAGCTGGACGATAGCGGTATAATAAATTCGGAGGTGGAAGTGGCGCCGAATGACGTCCTGATAGGCAAGACGAGCCCGCCGCGGTTCTTAGAGGAGACTACGGAGCTATTAAGCCCCTTAGAACGCAGAGATACCTCCGTCTGCACTCGTTCCAATGAGCGTGGCATAGTTGACTCGGTCGTGCTCATGGAATCGAGCAGTAATCGCCGTCTGGCGAAGATCACCGTCCGCGACCAGAAGATACCCGAGATAGGGGATAAGTTCGCATCCAGACACGGGCAGAAGGGCGTCATCGGACTCATCGTGCCACCCGAGGACATGCCGTTCACCGAGGACGGGATTATTCCCGATATGATTATAAATCCCCATGCTATCCCTTCAAGGATGACCGTGGGGCACGTATTGGAGATGATAGGCGGTAAAGTGGGAGCGATGGAGGGGCGGTATGTGGATGGCACGGCATTCTCTGGAGAGCCTGAGAGCGAACTGCGGGCTGCTCTCGAACGCCTCGGCTTCTCGCCCACCGGCAGGGAAGCGATGAGGGATGGTAAGACGGGAGAGAGGATAAAGGCTGATGTATTTATCGGTATCGTGTATTATCAGAAGCTGTATCATCTCGTATCAGCGAAGATGCATGCGAGGGCGCGAGGACCGGTTCAGATATTGACGAGGCAACCGACGGAGGGCAAAGCGAGAGAGGGTGGACTCCGGTTCGGTGAGATGGAGCGGGATGTTCTCATCGGGTATGGTGCCGCGATATCGCTTAAGGACCGGTTATTGGACGAATCGGACAGAGTTGTTGAGCTGGTGTGCGGTAATTGCGGTATGATTGCGAGTCGCGATCCGAAGACCGGCTCCGCATATTGCCCCAACTGCGGCTCTGATACCGATATATACCCCGTGGAGATGAGTTACGCATTCAAATTACTACTTGATGAGATGAAGGCGATGTGTATCGCACCGAGATTGATACTGGAGGAAGCGGTCTGAGATGAGGACGAAGAGGATAAAAGCAATAAAGTTTGGGCTGCTCTCGCCCACGGAGATAAGGAAGATGAGTGCCGGCAAGGTGATCACGGCAGACACCTATGGCGAGGATGGTTTCCCGATAGAGATGGGGCTGGTGAATCAGCAACTGGGGGTTATAGACCCCGGGCTGAGATGTAAGACCTGCGGTGGTCGTATGGGTGAGTGCCCCGGTCATTTTGGGCATATTGAGCTCGCTGCGCCGGTCATTCATGTGGGCTACGCAAAGTTGGTATACCGGATACTCACCGCCACATGCCGCGAATGCGGACGCGTGTTGCTGAGCGAAGGAGAAAAGCGGCGATATTTAGAGGAGATAAAGCAGCAGCGGGATAAGCATGCGGATGTGAATGGAGTGGTGAAACAAGTCTTCAAGGAAGCGGCGAAGAACGAGGTATGCATGTATTGTGGTGAATATTTCAGTATAGATGCGGAAGGTCTGGACGATGAGTTGAATGAGAAGAGCAGTGTGGGTAGCGAATTGCGTGAGAGGATAGAGGATAGAGGCTTTACCGTATCTAAGAATGCGTTATTTCGGAGGGAGATAGACCCCGAGTGCCTCTTCTGCTGGAGCAGGGTTCCAGATGACGACGCTGAGCAAATGCGACTGCTGGAGTTCCTGATGCGGGATTTTGAACTTACATGGGTGAAGGATGCACGTATCAGCAAGAAGGATGATAAAACGCTGGTGATAGCCAGGGGTAAAAGAGCAGTTGAATTCTCACTCAGTCCGAAGAGGGACAGGGTAACACTCAACCTGGAGGATGGAAGCAGTTATGAGTTCCCGGTCAAGAAACAGGGGACAGAACTGTTCGTGCACAACTTCAGATGGGTGATAACCGATAAGGAGAGGGTTTATATATTGAAGCGGGTTCTGGATAAGCTTAGTATATACTGTGGTGTGCGTCAGAAGCAGATAAAGTATGAAAAGCCGACCACATATAAAGAGATAGACGATGATGGTAAAGAGCGGAGATTGATGCCCACCGATGTGCGTGAGCGGCTTGAGCGGATACCGGACGAGGACGTTGAGCTATTTGGCATGGACCCGAAGAATGCGAGACCGGAATGGATGGTGCTCACCGTGCTGCCCGTGCCGCCGGTCACTGCGCGTCCTTCCATCACATTGGAGAGCGGGCAGCGGAGTGAGGATGACCTGACACACAAACTTGTGGATATAATCAGGATAAATCAGCGATTTATGGAGAATAGAGATGCGGGCGCGCCGCAATTGATAATAGAGGACCTCTGGGAGCTGCTTCAATACCACGTGAACACCTATTTCGACAATGAGATACCGGGGATACCGCCAGCCAGGCATCGAAGTGGCAGACCGCTGAAGACGATGGCACAGCGGCTAAAGGGCAAAGAGGGGCGATTCAGGGGCTCATTATCGGGTAAGCGGGTGAACTTCTCTGCACGGACTGTAATATCGCCCGACCCTGATATAGAGATAGACGAGGTGGGCGTGCCGGAAGAGATAGCGAAGGAGCTGACAATCACCGTCAATGTGACGGAGCGGAACCTTGAATTGATGAGGGAGACGGTGCGTCGTGGCAGTAAGAATCATCCTGGTGCGAACTACGTAAGGAGAGCGGATGGCAGGAAGGTGAAAGTGACGGAGAGCAATCACGAGACTCTGGCTGAAGAGCTGGATATAGGATGGAAGGTGGAGCGGCATCTGGTTGATGGTGATATCGTTCTATTCAACAGACAGCCATCTCTCCATAGATTGAGTATAATGGCACACTATGTGCGTGTGATGCCGGGCAAGACCTTTAGATTGAATCCCGCAGTATGCCCGCCTTATAATGCCGATTATGACGGCGATGAGATGAATCTGCACGTGTTACAGACGGAGGAGGCACGTGCGGAGGCGAAGATTCTGATGGAAGTGCAGCGGAATATCATATCACCGAGATTCGGCAGACCCATCGTCGGTGGTATCCACGATTACATCACGGGCTTGTTCCTGCTCACGATGGGCGATAGGAAGTTTAATAAGGAAGAGGCGCTTGATATATTGAGGGATATAGATATTGATGCTCTGGGAGAGCCTGCGGGCGTTATGAGCGACGGTAGCCCCTACTGGACCGGGAAGCAGATATTCAGTGTGATTTTACCGCCGGGCTTGAATCTACAGTTCCGGGGTAAGGTATGCGAGAGATGTGAGGAGCGGGGGTTGAGATGTGAGAAGGAGAAATGCCCGCGTGAGGCATACGTTTTGATAAGGGATGGCAAATTGATAAGCGGAGTGATAGACGAGATGGCAATAGGTTCATTTAAGGGCATGATAATTGACCGAATATTCAGGGTTCGGGGTGGTGAAGCGGCGAAGAGGTTCATAAAGAATGCTTCTCGGCTTGCCACCAATTATATCCTGCGAGCGGGCTTCAGCTTCGGGATAAGTGATGAGGACATACCGAGGGAGGGTAAAGAGCAGATAAGCGAGTTGATAGAGGAAGCGGAGCAGAAGGTGGAGAGGTTGATAATGGCGTATGAGGCGGGAGAACTGGAGGCGTTACCGGGCAGGACGCTGGAGGAGACGCTGGAACTGCTTATAATGCAGGAACTCGGTCGTGCACGTGATGAAGCGGGTGAGATTGCCGGTAAGTATCTCGGGATTGAGAATTCGGGCGTATTGATGGCGAAATCGGGTGCTCGAGGCTCTATACTGAATCTAACGCAAATGGCAGCCTGTGTGGGTCAGCAATCGGTGAGGGGTGAGCGAATAATGAGAGGGTATCAGGATAGAACACTGCCACACTTCAAGCACGGTGACCGCAGTGCAGATGCTCGTGGGTTCGTTCGTTCTTCTTTTAAGGATGGACTATCGCCCGCTGAGTACTTCTTCCATGCCATTGGGGGGCGTGAGGCACTGGTGGACACCGCAGTTCGGACCTCTCAGAGTGGCTATTTCCAGCGAAGGTTGATCAATGCGCTGCAAGACCTGGAGGTAAAATACGACGGCACGGTCAGGGAGACACAGGATACTGTTGTTCAATTCACGTATGGAGAAGATGGAGTGGACCCTTCAAAGAGTGTGGGCGGTAAAAGTGTGGATATAGACGAGATTTTAAGGGAAGAGATAGGAGCAAGTACATAGTAGGTATGGACGCTGGAGAGCGAGATATAGTGCGGGCACTGGAGAAGATGGGCATAGAGCGTGAGATGGCGGAATTAGTGGCAGAGGATTTCAATGTATCAGAGTTAAAAGCCGGTCGTGATGAGCTTTTAGCACTCGGGATTGAGGAGCACTATGCAGATGATATATTGAAGATACTGGGCATAGAGGAGTCGGAAGTGAAGTTCAGCGATATAGAGCTGAGGGTGAATATGAGTTCATTGCCGGATAAGATAAAGGAGGAATTGAAGAGCAAATTGAGAGTGGTGCGGAGGAAACTGAGCAGGGAGAAGCTGGATTCCATCGTGGACAGGGCGGAGCGCGAGTATGAGAAAGCGAGAGTAGAGCCCCGCGAAGCCGTTGGAATCGTGGCGGCGCAGTCAATAGGAGAGCCGGGCACGCAGATGACGCTCAGAACTTTCCATTACGCCGGTGTCGGCGCAATATATATAACACTGGGATTACCACGAATAATAGAGATAGTGGATGCGAGGAAGAAGCCATCAACGCCGGCGATGAAGGTGAGGTTGACGGGTGAATACGCTTCAAACCGGCATAAGGCTGAGATGCTGGCAATGGGGATAGAGGAGACGCATATAAGGGATGTTGCTAAAGTGGAATCATCTACGGAGGATATGTGCATCCGGGTTTATCTGAATGAGCGGGAGCTATCGAGGCGGGGTATAGAGGAAGGGGAAGTGATAGATAAGATAAAGAGCCTGGATATGCCCATACAGGAGGAAGATGGCAAACTTAAAATATATACGAGGAATAACTCATACCATGAACTGCTCAGACTTGAGGAGCGGGTAGCGAATATGCTTGTGCACGGTATAGAAGGGATAAGGAGGGCGATAGTGCGTAAGAGTCAGGATGGTGAGTATATGGTGTATACAGAGGGGTCGGCATTGAAGAAGATATCAAGGATAGAGGGTGTGGATTTCAGCAGGACAACAACGAATAACATAGCGGAGATAGCGGATGTGCTGGGCATAGAAGCTGCTCGTAATGCGATAATTGACGAGATGCTGAACACGCTGGAGGAGCAGGGTCTGGATGTGGATGCCAGGCATGTGACATTAATAGCAGATGCGATGACGGTGGATGGCGAAGTGAAACAGATAGGGAGGCACGGTCTGGCGGGAGAGAAGGCATCGGTGCTTTCAAGGGCTGCCTTTGAGGTCACTGTGGATAACCTGCTGGAAGCCGCCATACATGGTGAGACAGACGAACTGAAGGGAGTCACGGAGAATGTCATCGTGGGACAGCCCATAAGATTGGGCACCGGTGCAGTGGAGCTGGTAGCAAAGAACTATAGTGAGTTAAGATGACGAAGGCAAAGCGGATTGAATACGCCGATGTGAACCGTGAACTGCAGAAGGTGATGAGTGATGGCAAAGTGGTGTTAGGTGCGCGAGAGACGAAGAAAGCACTGAAGCGAGGTGATGCGAAGCTCGTTATTCACGCCTCTAACTGCCCACAATCTCTGAGATACGAAATTAAAGAGTTATGTGATAAGGCGGGTGTTCCCATCCACGCATACCATGCAGACAGTCGTGAGCTCGGGCTTGCGTGTGGTAAACCTTATTCCGTGGCATCGTTATGTGTTGTTGACACGGGTGGGACGGATATTTTAGAGGTCATTGCTGCTTCGTCTTCATCCTCACTTTCAAAGAGTAGCGGTAGTGATGAGCGATGACAGTTAAGCTCGATACCGAAGGGATAAGATATATAGGCATATTCGAGAGTCTCACAGGTGCGGATGTCAAGGACTGTATTCTGGACAATGACAGGGTGATAATGGTGGTGAAGAAGGGCGATATGGGGTTGGCTATCGGTAAAGGCGGCTCAAACATAAACAAGGTGAAGAAGCTATTGAAGAAGAAGATTGAAGTTGTGGAGCATTCTTCGGATATAAAAGAATTCATAGAGAATCTGCTGCGCCCGGCAGTGGTGAAGAGCGTGGAACTGCTAACGACGAAGGATAACAAATGCTATGCATACGTGGAGGTCCCGAGCAAGGACAAAGGTATCGCAATAGGAAAGAACGGTGAGAAGATAAAGAGGGTGAAATTACTGGTGAAGAGGAATCAGAACATAGATAATGTGATAATAAAATGAAGTGAGTTTTATTTAGTTGCACATCATCAAGGTTAATATAAAATTATAGACAGATGGGGAGAGGATTATACGCGGCGAGGAAGGCGAAGAAGGATAGGAAGAAGTTCCGCTGGCGTGATGCGAAGTATGCACGGCGGGCATTACAGTCTAAGAAGAAGAAGGACCCGCTGGAAGGCGCGCACATGGCGAGGGCGATCGTGCTGGAGAAGGTGGGAATAGAGGCGAAGCAGCCGAACTCGGCTATAAGGAAGTGTGTTCGTGTCCAGTTGATCAAGAACGGAAAGCAGGTGACGGCATTTTGCCCCGGCGATGGCGCTATAAAGTTCATAGATGAGCATGACGAGGTTCTGATAGTCGGAATGGGTGGCAGGAAGGGGAGGTCATACGGTGACCTCTCAGGCGTGAGATTCAAGGTGGTGGCGGTAGCCGGTATATCACTGAATGAACTGGTAAAGGGTAGGAAAGAGAAGGTAGTCAGGTAGTGTTGGCGTATAAGATGCAATTTGATAAGATATTTGATAAATGGGATATAAAGGAAGTGGAGATAACGGATATAGGTGTGCAGCGGCATATATCGCTCCAGCCAGTTTCTGCTTTACATACGGGTGGCAGGCATGCGAAGCAGCAGTTCGAGCAGGCGAAGGTCTGCGTGGTGGAACGCTTGATCAACAAATTGATGAGGACGGGTAAGAACACGGGCAAGAAATTGAAGGCATACAAGATAGTAAAGAACGCTTTTGAACTGATATACCAGGATACAAAGCAGAATCCGGTTCAGTTGCTTGTGGATGCCATTCAAAATGCGGGACCCAGAGAGGACACGATTAGATTGCGATTCGGCGGCATTCTGGTTCCAAAGCCCGTGGATGTGACCTCACAGCGTAAGGTGGACCAGGCACTGCTGTTCATAGCACAGGGTGCGCAGCGATGCGCATTCAGGAGCAAGAGGAGTATAGAGCGGTGCCTTGCCGATGAGATAATCAACGCGGCGAGGAATGCCAAATGCTACTCGATAAGCAAGAAGGAGGAGAAGGAGCGGATAGCAAAAGCGGCACGGTGAGTAAGTAGTAACTAAGCATAATAAGTTTATATGTATATGAGATATATTAGAAGATGATACCAGAAAGGTATCGAATAAAAAGGAGGTTTTAGGTATGGAATATAGGGAAAGAAGAGGACCGAGCTCACCTGTAAGTGTGGGTGAGGTCTACGATGTGAAGATAGAGGATGTAGGAAGAGAAGGCGATGGCATAGCACGTGTGGAAGGATTCGTCGTGTTTGTACCGAACACGAAGAAGGGAGATAACGTGAGAGTCCGAATATCGAAGGTATCGAGACGAGTCGGATTTGGAGAAGTTGTACCTGAATAGAATTCGGTTACACTTCCGTTTATAATCCTTTTTCCTCTTTTTTTATTTTTTAAAAAGGTATTATATCACGACCTTGCTTTTATTATCTCATCTATGCTCCTGGTCTTCTTTATATTGCACATGGAATGGATGAAATCGAATAGTGCTCTGGTATAGGGGCTGTTCTCATTTATCTTTATCACGCGGGACTTCCCTATCGTCATTTCGCTCAATATACCCGCCTCTATGAGGTCAGAAACGACTTTCCTCACCGTCACGTGGCTCTTATCCAGCATCTTAGCAAGCCCTGTGATATTATTGAAGTAGCCACCGTTGTTATAAAACAGGAGTATTACCTGGACGTGCGTGCTCTTCCCGAATATCTTCTCCAAAATTTCCATCCTCGTTCATTATAATGCAATAATATACGTTATATATTTTTCGCTATGATGAAAAAAGTTTACATTATATGCAGTAATATTAGCAGATATTTGTAAATAGATATAATCATTGGTAATCATCCCTTACTGGTTTCGCTCATTATTTAGCCTTATGTATTTATATGTGCAATATGCATTATTAATGTGCAGTAATGGCGATATGATAGACGAGGAGTATATAACATGCAAAGGAGGCGAACGATTCAGGCGGATAACGAGGAATATCCCTTACAGCTCGTTTGAGTCCTTCTTCGATAAGGTGGAGAATCGGGGAATCATATTGGAATCTGCGGAGATAGCGCCGATATATGGGCGATTGAGCCTTATTCTGATTGACCCACCACTACAACTAAAGGGTAAAGATGAAAGATTTGAGATTATAGCGCTTAATAAGCGAGGTAAGAACATATTAAGACTGTTTGATGAATCACTCTTCGGTTATGCAAGCGATTTGAGAGTGCGTGAGGACTCCATCACGGGCTATGTTGAGCGTGAGAACCGAGTGGTAGAGGAGGGTAGGAGATTCAAGCAGCGGAATATCTCATACGTCATAAGGACTTTTCTCGATTTCTTCGCATCAGAAGACCCTTTTTTGGGGCTCTATGGCGCATTCTCCTACGACTTCGTCAGACTATTCGAGGATATAGCGGACCTTCATGAGGATGAGGGGATACCGGACTTCAATCTCTTCATGCCCGACTTCATCGTTTATTTCAACCATCTCAAGGAGCATGCGGAGATAATATTATACGATTTCCATGATTTTGATGTCCCGGCTGATGAGTATTTCGCGTTGCGGTCGGCGGAAGCGGGGGAGCAGAGGGTCAGGAGTAAAAGGGAGAGGGTAAGGGGAAGTGTCAGGAGAGGTATAGTCACGAAGCGGGAGTATGAGGAGATGGTGGAGAGAGCGAAGGAGGAGATGCGGAAGGGTGAGATATTTGAGATTGTGCTCTCGCATTCGCGATATTTCAAGGTCAGCAAAGCGCCAATTGAGATATACCGCAAATTCCGCACGATAAACCCCTCACCGTATTTATTCTACGTCAATTTCGGCGATGAGTGCCTCGTGGGCGCCTCGCCCGAGATGTTCCTCCGTGTGGAGCACGGAGTGGTTCAGACGAGACCAATTTCCGGCACCATTGAGAGGGGTGAGAATCCGATAGAGGACTATGAGAAGATGATGCAGCTCTTGAATTCCCGGAAGGAGAAATCAGAACTCGATATGCTGATTGATTTAGCACGGAACGACATTGCGAGGGTCTGTAAGCCGGGCGTGGAAGTTCGGGACTACCGGTTCGTGGAGAAATACTCGGCTGTGATGCATACGGTGGCGCATGTAGAGGGCATGCTGGATACTGCCAAATTCGAGCCCTTTGATGCCTTCATCGTGTCATTAAATGCAGGAACGCTTACCGGCGCGCCAAAAATAGCGGCAATGAACCTGATTGAGCGATTTGAGCACAAAAGAAGGGGTTATTATGGCGGTAACGTCGGCTACATCACATTCTCCGGCAATCTGGATTTCGGTATCATTATCAGAACCGCGTATATAAGGGATGGCATTGCAGAGATTCGCGTCGGTGCCACGATACTGTATGATTCGCAGCCGGAGAGCGAGTGGAGAGAGACGATGAACAAGGGCAGAGCATTCTTCAAAATCATAGAGGATACGGGAGGGATTGAAGATGGAGAAGGAGAAGAGGCTCAGGATATTCATGGTTGATAACTACGATTCCTTCACATTCAATCTCGTGGATTATTTCCGGAGATTCAATTGTGAGGTGATTGTATATCGGAACAGACTGGATGTGGACATAATAGAGGATGTGGAGCCGGACTTGATTGTGCTATCGCCCGGTCCTTCAATACCGGCTAATGCGGGCAATCTGCTCGAGGTGATTGAACGATACCACAGGCGCTACCCCATATTTGGTATCTGTCTGGGGCATCAAGCGCTAATAGAATTCTTTGGTGGTGAACTGGGTCTTTTAGCTCATCCATGTCATGGTAAGCAATCCCCGATTCGGCATGACGGTAAGACGATATACAGGGGTATACCGAACCCGTTCATGGGTGGCAGGTATCACTCCCTAATTGGTAAGGTCATACCGGCGAGTCTGGAAGTTAGCGCCACTACCAACGGTGATATAGTCATGGGCGTTCGCCACAGGCGCCTGCCGATAGAGGGTGTGCAATTCCATCCAGAATCTATCCTGACGTTCCCTACCGGGTTGAAGATAATACAGAACGTGATAGAATGGGCAAAGACTATTGTATAGTCATTCCAGTAATAAATTGCAATTAATAAACCACGAGATTTCACGAGATTAACACAATATTTTTTAAGAAAAAGGCTGTTCTTGTTTCGGCAGAATTTCGATGAATTTTGCCTTTACCGGTGTTTCTCGTATCTTTTTTATCTCGGAATACAGGGGGTGGTAAGACACCACATACAGGTGCTTCATCGCTCTCGATACCGCATCAATTAAATCGCGCTTCTTTGGTTCTTCAAATTCTACGCCCGGTGTTGGTATCCAGGGCTCGATGAAGAGAGAGATGGCGGGATTTATCTCCGAGATGAATATTGCCAGTTCTTCTATGTCCGCGGGTTCATTTATTCCCGGTAACAGAATCGTCTCTACCTGTAGTCTGAAATAAGCGTCCTCTATCGCTGCCAGATTCTTTATCGCATTCAATACCGGCTCATTGCTCCTTTTCGTGTAATAAAGATGCTTATCTCTATCAAAAGCTTTTACACTCACAATAACTTCGTTTACGCCCGCTTCTTTCAATTCCATCGCGTATCGCTCGTCTATTCTGCTCCCGTTTGTCATTAATACGATATGGATATGGGGGTCGAGTTTCGCGATATCTTTGATTATCGTTATTAAATCAGGGTCGAGCGTGGGTTCGTAACCGCCGAGATATACCCTGTGCGGGTTCAACGCCTTCAGTTCCTTCAGGATGTTCTCAAAGTTCCAATCAATGTATCTCCTCCCCTCTGCATAGATGTCGTATTCGGTTCTTTCACGGATACAGCCGATACAGTGGAAGTTGCAGCCCCTGAAAGAGAGCATCGCCATTCGCTCACCTGCGAATTTCTCCGTATAGCTCATGTGGTAGATGTTCATAGCCACTGTGAGCCGTAGCTCGAGATTTTGTTCTGGTTATATTATTGATGATATGTAAATCTTATAGAATAGAGAGGGTGATGGAGATGACGCTGGTGGTTGTGACCGGAATGCCTGGCTCGGGCTCATCAACGGTGATAAAAGAAGCTTTGAAGTTGAGAGAGGGCAGGAGTGGCAGTAAGCGAAGTAAGAGTGGATACAGTGTGAGGAATTATGGGGATATAATGTATGAGGCGGCACTTGAGGAGGGGATTGTGAGTAACCGTGATGAACTGAGGCGATTATCGGTTGAGAAGCAGCGTGAGATACAGCTACACGCATGTGATAAGATTGCGGAATGGCGAAGAAGCACCGAGCATATCATCATAGACACGCATTGCACGATAAAGACTCCCACAGGTTATCTGCCAGGTTTGCCCGAATACGTGCTCCGGAAACTGAAGCCGGATATGTTCGTGCTAATAGAGGCGAAGCCGGAGGAGATACTGGAGCGAAGGCATAGAGACAGGACACGTGAGCGAGATGTAGAGGATAAGAGCGGTATAGAAGAGCATCAATTCATGAACCGCGTGGTGTCAATGGCTTATGCATGCCTCACCGGTGCACCGGTGAAGATAATCGAGAACCACGATGGTGGGCTGGGAAAAGCGGCGCAAGAATTAGCCAATCTGCTTTAGTTGATTTTTATGCTTACTCTTCCGCACCCCTTATCCCCATATTTATCGTCACTTCCGCTATATCCTCACAATATTTCGCTATTCTGCCCAGACTCTGTAATACAGAGAGGGCATGTATCTTATCAACACTCTGCTCCTCCCTCAAGAGCTGCTCACTTATCGCTTCTGACTCCTCCGTCAGGCTGTTTGCATCTTTTATCACTTCATTCGCCTTCTCTATATCCATCATGGAGAGTGCGTCCAGCGTTTTGATGAATAGCCCTCTGACACTGTTACCTATATTCTCTATGCTCCTCATGTCCTCTTTCTCCACCTTTGGTATCATCGTTGAATTCCTCGCTATGTTCTCCACATGGTCGCCTATCCGCTCCATGCTCTTCACTATTATCCGGTATCCCAGACTCTCACGCTGTCTGTCCACACCTATCTTCTTCGCCAGTTCGGGGTCACTCATTGCGGCTTTGAGCTGCCTCACTATCAGTAGATAAAACCTGTCTATCTCATTATCACGCTCTATTATATCATCAGCGAGGTTAGAATCGTTCTTGCAGAGTGATGCAATCGCATCTCCATGCATTGAGATTATTATCTTTGCCATACTCCGAATTGCATCCTGAAGTGTGAAATCCTCGTATTTCAAGAAGCTCTTCAGTATTATCTCCCTCGCCGACTCCCCTACCACCTCCATACCTATCAATCGCTTCCTGACTTCCTCCTTTATCCGCTTCCTCTCCTCCGCACTGAACCCCTTCGGCGAAAGAAGCCTCACGATATCGTAACCAACGAGGTAATGAGCGATGAGGTATCGGAAATTACCTTCAAATCCCTCTTCTTCGGTGAGCGTAAGTTCAGCGCAATTCATCTGCTCCTTCTTCGCCTTGACCGGTGTAATCAGGAGTGATTTATCACCACGCTGGAGGAGATAGAGCTCATCACCCGGCTTCAGTCCCGCCTCCCTCGCCCATTTTATTGGGAGAGAGATGGTGAAGGTGGAGCCACCGGTCAGTTGAACCTTTCGTTTCTCCTCTTTCATCACATCTACCTCTTTTACCTCTTTATATCTATATATTAGAAAATATAATTACATAAAAATGTATATAGCGCATTTCTTTTTTATAAACCCGATACATAAGATAAGATGGGGGTTACGATGGAAAGGGAGGATTATATTCCAAGATACGAGTATGAGCGGTTAGAGAGCGAGTACAGGCGCCTGAGACGGAAGTATGAGGAGACGGAAGCGTATAAGGAGGACCTGGAGAGGCTCGTCTCTAAGTCTCGGTCACCACCCTTAGATTGCGGATTCGTAGTGGAGAAGCTTGAAGAGGGTGCAATTGTGAATTTAAATGGCGCATTAAAGGCTTTACCTTATGGAACGCTAACAGATAAGGAGATAGAGGAGTTGCGGGAGGGCAAATATGTCTTCATAGGTCGTGTTCCCGATAAGAGCAATCCCAGTGGGTTCACCATCGGCATCACCAGGGTGTATGACCGTGAGGTGGACCTGGAGGTGGGCGAGGTAGAGGAACTGCGGAAGGATGACGAGGGATGGATAGGGGAGATATCAACGGGAAAAGGGCGTGGCAGGATATACAAGAGATTGCGAGCGGAAGACAGGGCGAAGTTAAAGGAAGGGATGAAGGTCGGGCTTCTACCCGGCACTTTTGATATAATGAAGAGTTACAAGACGAAGGAGTTCACACGCTACGAGATCACGAAGAATCCAGGAGTGAGTTTTAACGATATCGGGGGTTTGAAAGAGGTGAAGCAGGAGTTGATAAATAGTATCATCCTCCCGATGCTTAACCCTGATGATTATGCGAGATATGGAGAGCGTTCACGGCGGATACTCATGTATGGTCCACCGGGCTGTGGCAAGACGATGTGTGCGAAGGCACTGGCGTCTGCACTGCCCAATTGCGAGTTCGTGAAGGTGGGTGCGGGTGAACTATTCAGCATGTGGCTCGGTGAGTCGGAGCGGAATGTGCGAATGGTATTCAAGACGGCGAACGACAAACTGGAGGAAGGGGAGAACGATTATGGTGTGATATTCTTTGACGAGATTGATGCCTTAGCACAGGAGCGTGGCATGTATACGGGCTCTTCGGGAGCACCTGAGCGAGTTACGGGGCAATTGCTGGATATTCTCGACGGCTTCTACTCCCTCCACCCCCATCTCACGGTGATAGGGGCTACAAACCGGCTGCATCTGATAGATTCGGCATTCAGAGCGCGATTTGACAAGATAATAGAAGTGCCGAAGGCGGATAAAGAAACCGCTTATTCCATTGCGAGCATATATGTGAAGAAGGTCCCGCTTGACCGTCATGTGATAGAGGAGGCGGGTAGCGAAGAAGAGGCGAGGAAATCACTGGTGCGCGGGATTGTGGATTATATGTTCGAGGACAAGTATGTGGAGACGGAGATAGGGCGGATAAAGAGGGGTGATGCAGTCACCGGGCGATTCATCGCACAGATATTCAACTATGCGAAGGATAAGGCGCTGGAGGAGCGGACGTTACTCATGCTGAAGCGAGGTAAAATAAAAGATGCGGGTATGCGCAAGATGTGGGAGGAGGAAGGACTGGCAGATATACTGGATGCGAAGAGTAAGATGGAGGAGTTGCAGAAGAAATACAAGCGTATAGAGGACATAGGAGTGAGCATGAGGCATCTGAAGGAGGGCTTTGACAAGTTCGTGCAGCGGAGAGCGGAGGAGATGATCGCTTCGGGCTATGAGACGATGCCTGAGGAAGACACTGGAATGCACTTCTAAGGGCAATTGCAATTTATTATAGAACGAAATGGGGAATGAGGATTTGAGCAGATGGCAGGGGATAGAGCATGAATTCAGGGTGGGTATAAGCTCCGAATCGCCAGGTTTATATCGCTATGCGCGATTCTATCACGTGGACGAGGTGATTCATGCACTTGAGAATTATACATTCTTCGATGGTGTAGATGCGATATGTTCGAAGTTGAGGAGGAGGAACGATGGCTTCCTGCGTAATGGTTCGCGGATTTATATCTGCACGGGTGGGCATTTAGAGATAGCCACACCGGAATGCAGAGATGCATTTGAGGCGCTGAAATATGACAAAGCTGCGGAACTGTATATGCAGATAGGCGTGGATAAGGCGAATGAGCGATACAGGGAGAAGTTGAGGAGGAGGGGCTCACAGACTTATATACAGTGCTGGAAGGCGAATGTTGAGATAGACAAGCGATACAGCCGTGGCACGCATGAATCATACATAGTGGAGCGGAAGAAGTTTGTGGGCAAGGAGAATTTACTCATTCCTTTCCTGGTGCTTCGTAAGATATTCTTCGGCGCTGGTGGCTTCGTTGCGGAGAAGGATGGGATAAAGTATGTGGTCTCGCCAAAAGCGATGGTTTCAAGGCGTGTTCTGACAGAATCGCCCTCACAGTGGCCTATATTATCAACGAGGGACGAGCCATTGACCACAAAGGATAAATACCGGGTTCATATCACCTCAGGTGAGGGTGTTCGGTCTGAGGTTACCAGATTGCTCAATAATGCACTCACATCCTATGTAATAGATGCGATAGAGTCGGAGAAGCTGACACATGTGGAGGAGCTCTGGAACCCGCTTCAGACATTTAAAGATATCTCGTTGAACACCGAAGGCGACTGGGTAGTAAAGTTGACGAACAGGCGGACGGAATCTGCAATTGACTACCTGAATCATTATTATATATCGGCGATAGAGGAGCTGTTTGATGAGCGAGAAACATCATACTGGGATGAATACGCACTGAACACCTTCAAGAGGCTCAGTGATAAGCTCGCTCAGGGCTTGCTTGAGGACATGTATGTGGTGAGGCGTCTGGAATGGGTGCTGAAGCGGTGGGTGATAGAGCATGAGATAGACGATTTTGAATACGATTATACACCGAAGGGTAAGTTCGATTACCGGAGCATGTATCTGATGGATGAGCGAATGGAGAAGGAGATAGCGGCATCTTTCGATTTCACCAATCTATGCGACTACGATTTATATGAGCATGTTGCCGACAGGATAGGTGTGGAGCGGATATTAACGGAGGAGGATTTGGGGGAAGCGCTTCTATTCCCGCCGAAGAACTCAAGAGCGGAACTGCGTGTGAAGCTCGCATCGGAATTTGAGAATGCAGCACTCAGCTGGAATAAGATAACGATAACAAAAGAGCCAAAGATAAAGATAGACATGAGCAGACCGACGGGCGAGGAGTATTCAAGGTTGTTCGAGCGGTATCCGGAACTTGCGCGGATGCCCAGTGCGGTAGTGGTATTCCTGCGAGAGAGGCGGCGTGGTGAATCAGTGAGGCAGGTTCTCGTTCGGCTACTGGCGGAGGAGGAGGATATAAGGGGCTGGGAGGAGGAGATAAGCCGTGAAATAAGGAACAGAATAGTCAGGAATCCGTATCTGGACTATTTGATGTATTCAAACAACAAGACATACCGATTCGATCAGCTGGATGGCTGGGATGACGATAGCATAGCGAGGAAGGTGGAAGAGATAAAGGCAGAGGAGAGGAAAGCGGGAGAAGGAGAAGGGGAAGGAGGAGAAGAGGTATAAGCCGGATGAGGAGCCGGAGGAAGGGGGTGGCGAGTGAGAAGATAAGGGGGATAGAGCAGGAATATCCGGTGAGTGCGAAGGCGAATTTGAATCCTTCAATGCTCGTGAATGCCGCGATTCTTGGCTTGAAGCGGCGTGGATTCTCATACGATGTCATCTGGGATACGGCAACGGAGATATCGCAGGAAGTGCACGAATCGCGAATAGCATCCAGTTACGGGAACAACGGCTGCCGAATCTACAACGACATGGGGCATTTGGAGATAGCTACACCCTCATACAACAATCCCATTGATGCAATGGCATACGAGAAGGCATCGGAGATATATGCGCTCATGGGTGCGAGGGAAGCGAGCCTGGCATTGAAGAAGGAGGTTCTGGTGCACAGGAATAATGTAGCAAATATCGTGCTGGAGAGAGGTGCACGGAGAGCTAAACGAGTGAAGACGATTACTTATGCCACACATGGCAATATAATCACGCTCAGGGAAGCATGCAAAGATTGGAGCAGGGTGGAGAGGGCACTTATACCATGGGTCATCACACGAATCATCTTCACAGGCGCAGGAGATGTAGTCTCAGGTGAGTTCGTGGGTCGGGAGGGTGCGAAGTTCGTCATTTCACCGAGGGCGATGTTCGTGGCGCGGAAGTCCTCTCTCTCTACCACTGTGGACCGCGGTATACTGAACACGAGGGACCAGCCACATGCGGCAAGGCGCTATTGGCGACTCCATGATATCCATTACGAGGGTTTGCGGTGCGAATATTCAATCTTCTTACGGGATATAGCGCAGGCGCTGGTGATTTGCGCATTTGAGGCGGGATTGCTGGATGGTGCTCCGGAGATAGAAGACCCTGTGAGAACTTTCAAGATGATATCCGCGGATACACAGGAATGTGAGTGGAAGATAAAGCTGAAGACGGGCGAGGTAACAGATGCGGTAAGCATTTTAAAGTTCTATCTGGATGCGATGGAGAAGGTAAGCAGGGAGCATGGAGGCGATGAGTGGGAGGAGAGTGGGCTGAAGTGCATGGGCAGACTGTTAGACAGGTTTGAAGCACGACGTATAGAAGATTATGTGGATGGGATAGACTGGGTGACGAAATTAGCACTGCTCGTGAACTATGAGCCGAAGAGCGCTTCGGAAGGGGTCAGTATCTGCAATCAGTATGCGTTACTGGATGAGAATCTCGGATTCTATCTCAAAAATAGAGATACAAAGATAAAAGGTGCCAGTCTCTTCAATCCGAAGGAGTCACTGGCATTTGCGGAACGTGAACTGCCGGGTGTGGACATGCGTTCATACACTGCGAGGGTGAGACGCGCACTGTTCAATGCCCCGGAGCAAACGCGAGAATTCTTCAAGGCGGAGATGATGAAGCGGCACAGGGCACATGTGAGGAGTCTTAGCTGGTCAACGATGGTGCTGAACGAGGCGAAGATATTACTGGACGAGCCATTTATGCTCTGCAAGGATGAGATTGGTAGCTGTGAGGCTAACGACATGGAAGCGAGTCTATCAATGGCAAAACGACTATATCCGGAGAAGGTGATTTATTAGGAGGAAACTTTTATCAGGGGCTAAAA